>JAERSX010000526.1 GCA_016845285.1 Deltaproteobacteria bacterium
GTCCAGGGCGTAGCGGATGCTGCCCGTGAGGTAGGCCCGGTCCTCTGGGCTGAGCTGGGCGAGGAAGGCGGGATCTTCGAGCTCGGCGACCCCCTGTAGACCAGCCGCGCGGACGGCCTCCACCGCGGCTTGCGGCACCTCGGGTCCGCCGGCCCAGACCGCGAAGACGAAGGGCAGACCTGTCCACTCCTGCCAGAGCTCGCCCAGGTCCAGGCGCACCGCCAGGCGGTCGGGCAGGTCGCGGGCGACGTCGCCGATGACCACGCTGGCCACGGTGCCACGCGCGCCCTCGACGCCGGTGCCCGGTGCAGCGTCGACGATCTCGAGGTCGGCTGGCACCCGGTCCTTCAGCGGTCCCTCCGACAGGAGCAGCCGGGCCAGGGTGATGCTGGTCCGGCTGGCGCCGTCCAGGTTCACCTGCGTCCACTGCTCTGGTGGTGTCTCGGCCACGAAGAGCACGCTGTGCACGGGGCCCTCGCAGCCCACACAGAGCTCGGGCACGATGTTCCAGGGGCGGCCATCCAGCAGGGCGGCCACCGGCACCAGGGCCAGGTCGACCTCGCCCTCGGCCAGCCACCGGGCCACGTCCACGGGGTGGCCGTCGCGACGGACCAGGTTGGCGCCCAGGTGGCGTGTGAGCGGCACGGAATTCCGGTAGCCGACCACCCCCAGGCGCGCGCTCACCTCGTTGTGATCGGCGTCGTGGGTGGGGGCATCGTCCCGGCGCACGGTGCGGTAGAGCGTGTCTCGCTCGGCGGGCAGGCGCTCTGCCTGGCGCACCATGTCCACGAGCTTGTCGCGGGTCAGCCCCTGCGGGGTGTCGGCGCCGGCCATGTGGTAGATGTGCTCCTCGAGCACGGTGCCGTCGATGTCGCTGCAGCCGAAGTGCAGCCCCAGCTGGGCCACGTCCTCGCCGAGCATGGGCCAGTACGCCTTGATGTGCGGGATGTTGTCCAGCATGAGTCGGCTGACGGCCAGGGTGCGCAGGCTCTCGGCACCCGTGGGAGAGGCGATGGCCGCCAGGCGGTTGTTGTCGTTGTGGAAGCGGAGCGGGATGAAGGTCTGGAAGCGACCTGGTGCCACCGGCGTGCCCGAGGGCCCGGTGACCTCGGACGGGAGAGTCAGGCTCTCGTCCTGGAGCTCACGCAGCCTGATCAGGTGGTCGACCCGCTCGTCCAGGGTCTCGATGCTGCCGAAGAGCATGGTGCAGTTGGTCCGCATGCCCATGGCGTGGGCCGTGCGGTGGATCTCGAGCCAGCCGTCCGCGTCGACCTTGTCGTGGCACAGCTTGACGCGTGCCCGCGGGTGGAAGATCTCGGCCCCGCCGCCGGGCATGCTGCCGAGGCCGGCGAGGGCCATGCTCCGGAGCACATCGGCGTAGCTCATGCCGTATTTCTCGGCGTAGTAGTGGATCTCGACCGCGGTGAACCCCTTCACGTGGATGCCGGGACGCACCTGCCGCAGGGCCTCGATGAGCTCGAGGTAGTACCCGTAGGGCAGGTCGGGGTTGAGGCCGTTGACCACGTGGACCTCGGTCACCAGCGCGTGCTCGAGGGCCGCGACCTTTCCGGCGGCCTCGTCGATGGCCATGGTCCACGAGTCGGGGTCGCCGGTCTTCAGGCGCGCGAAGCTGCAGAAGATGCAGCTTGCCTCGCAGACGTTGGTGGCGTTGACGTGGAGGTTGCGGTTGAACCAGGCCACGTCGCCGTGCAGCCGCTCGCGCACGACGTTGGCCAGGGCACCCACGAGGCCCAGGTGAGGTGTGGTGAACAGCCGCATGCCGTCGGCGGCATCCAGGCGCTGGCCGGCGAAGACCTTGTCGCCGATGTCGAGGAGGCCGGCGTCTTCGAGCTGTGCGCGGAGGATTGGGGTCGTCATCAGGGGGTCTCCCGGCCGGTCCAGCGGCGCATCAGCGCGTTGTCGATGTCGAGCAGGTCGAGGGCCCGCCCCACCACGGTGTCGAGGAGGCCATCGACCCCCTCGGGGCGCGAGTAGAAGCTCGGGCTGGCCGGCATCACCACTGCGCCGGCCTCGATGGCGGCGCTCATGTTGCGGGTGTGCACCAGCGAGTAGGGGCTCTCCCGCAGCACGAGCACCAGCCGCCTCCGCTCCTTGAGCATCACGTCGGCGGCGCGGCCCACGAGGTCGATGCTGAGCCCGTGGGCGATGCGGCCGAGCATGCCGGCCGAGCAGGGCATCACGATCATGGCGTCGAAGCGTGCCGAGCCCGAGGCGAAGGGAGCGGTCATGTCGCCCGGCGAGTACAGCGGGAAGCCGTAGCTGGCGGGGTCGGTGCCCACCTCGTCGGTCCAGACCAGCCTGCCCATCTTCGTGAAGACCACGTGGGGCTCGAGCTCCAGCGCATCTGCGTGGTCTCGAAGGAAGTCCAGCAGGCGGGCTGCGTAGGGTGCCCCACTGGCACCGCCGACTCCGACGACGATGCGCCGGGTCATGTGCGGGTCCCCGACACGATGCTGGCCACGGGCGGGAAGAGGTCGCGTCCCTCCACCGTGAAGCCGCGGGCGGCCACGAGCGCCTCGAAGTCGGGACGTGTCTCGAAGGCCTCGATGCTGCCGGCCAGGTAGGCGTAGGCCTCGCGGAAGCCGGTGACCAGGCCGCCGACCATGGGCATGATGATCCGGTTGTAGGTCGACTGCAGCAGTCGGCTGAGCCACGTGGTGGGCTGGAAGAACTCGAGCACCACGAGGCGACCTCCTGGCCGGAGCACCCGTGCGCACTCGTCGAGGGCCTTGCCCACCTCGGGGACGTTGCGCAGGCCGAATCCACAGATGATGGCGTCGACGCTGTCGTCCTCGAGGGGGAGTGTTCGGGCATCCGCGCAGACCAGCGTGACCGGCGCATCGTCTGGGATCTTCGAGCGGCCTGCGTCGAGCATCTTCTGGGCGAAGTCGACGGCGGTGATGCTGCGGGGGCCGAAGGCCAGCAGTGCCTGGGTGAGATCGAGGGTGCCGGCGCAGAGGTCGAGCACATCGCCTTGAGCGGTGTCACCGAGGGCGGCCATGGCCTTGCGACGCCAGGGCTGGTCGAGGCCGAGGCTGAGCACGCGGTTGCCGAGATCGTAGCGAGGCGCCAGCGTGTCGAACATCTCCCGGACCTGGGGCGCCCGGTCGGCGGCTCCGGGGGTGGGGACGGCCGCCTCGAGCTCGGGGGCGCCGCTCATCAGGCGACCCGGTCGACGAGGTGGTGGCCCAGGGCGGCCAGGGCGTCTCGGTGGGGCCCCGCAGGAAGCGCCTCCAGTGCCTCGAGACC
>JAERSX010000527.1 GCA_016845285.1 Deltaproteobacteria bacterium
ATCCTGCCCAAGCCAGACGTCCTCGACCCTGCCACCATCGAGGACCGGGTCTCGGCCACGGCGACACACATTCACAGGGCGCCGGAGCTGGACGCTGGGGTCATGGACGAGGGCTACGACACCCCTGTGGCCGCGCCGGAACCCGAGGTTGAGCCTGAAGCCGAGCCCGAGCCCGAACCCGAGGTCGAGCCCGACGCGGAAGCGGAGGTCGCGCCTGAGCCCGAAGCCGAGCCCGAGGTCGAGCCCGACGCGGAAGCGGAGGTCGCACCTGAGCCGGAGGCCGAGGCCGAAGTCGAGCCCGAAGCCGAGGCTGAGCCCGAAGCCGAGGCCGAGCCCGAAGCCGAGGCCGAGGCCGAGCCCGAGCCCGAGCCCGAGCCCGAGGCCGAAGCCGAGGCCGAGGCCGAAGCCGAGGACGCTGAGCCTGCTGCTGACGAGCAGGACGAGGACGAGGACTACGACGAGGACTACGACGAAGACGAAGACGAAGACGAAGACGAAGAGGACTTCGCGAGCGCGGCCGACCTCATCGACGCCCCGCCCGACGAGACCATGATCCTTCGGCGTCGCCCTGGCCTCGGCGCAACCCCAGCGGTCCCAGGCATTGCTTCCGAGGATGGCCAGCTGCCGGCAGCTGGCAGTCACTCGAACGAGTTCAGCACCGACGAGATCGCCACCGCTCGCGCTGAGCGTGAGTCGAGGCGTCTGGCGGCCATGGCGCCTCCACCTGCACCGGAGGCTCCGGCCCCATCATTGACCTCGGCCCGTCGTCCGCTGGCCCACTACACGCCGTCCGACGAGGTCGCAGACGGTTGGCGCGAGGCCGCCGAGGCCCTCGAAGTCGAGGCTGCAGCGCTCGGAGAGGGCGCGGCGGCAGCAACGCTGCGGGCACAGGCTGGAATGTTGCGCCTGGGGCGCCTCGGTGATGCCAGCGGCGCCGGACATCAGCTCGCGCTCGCGATGGAAGGCGGCCAGCAGGGCCACGATGTGCTGAGCGCCTACGCCGAGGTGGTGGCGAGTCAGGGCGACTTCGGTGCGCTTCGTGACCTCCTCGAGCAGCGGTCCGCCCTCGAGGGTGATTCGGTCGGCGCCGAGACCCTCCAGGATGCGGCCCTCGTTGCCCGCAACAACCTGGGCGCAGACGATGTCGCGGTGACGCTGCTAGAGCGTTCCCTCGAGCGGAAGGCTGACGCCTGGTTCGCCCTGCGCCTGCTCAGAGAGCAGCACTATCGGCGGCAGGACTGGCCCGGCCTGGTGTCCGTCCTCGAACGCATGGGTGCCGCAGCTGGCCCCGCTGATGCGGCACGAACCCATGTCGAGCGTGCCGCCGTGCTCGAGAGTCGACTCCAGGATCTGGATGCCGCTCGCGGCGCCTACCGAGAGGCCCTCGACGCCGATCCCGGCAGTGGTCCTGCCTTCCTCGCCCTCGAGAGGCTCCACAGGGTGTCGGGGGACACCGCCTCCCTGATGGCCCTGTACCGTGCAGAGGCCGCCAGGCTGGAGGGCGAAGAAGGGGCATTCTGGTTGGCTCGGGCCGCCCGACTCGCCCAGGCGGGTGCCCTTGAGACCGACGATGCCGCAGCGCTCTTTGCCGGCCTCCTCGAGGCGTCGGGGCCCGACGCCAGCGAGCTGCGGCACGCCGCCCAGGCCTTCTACCGTGAGCATGGCCTCTGGCAGCAGCTGGCTGAGTCCTTGGAGACGGAGGCCGAGTCGCTGGGCATCGAAGACCGTGCCTTCACCCTGTTCCGGTTGGCCCGTGTGCGCGAGCACCAGCTGCAGGATCCAGAGGGGGCGCTCGTGGCGCTGCAGGACGCAGTGGCTGCAGATCCCTCCGCAGGTCCCGCCGCCGACGATGTCGCGCGTCTGCTAGGCAAGACCGGACGTCATGCAGAGCTCCTCGACTTCCTGCAAGCCCACGTCGCCAAGCTGGACGATCCGAACCTGGTGGTCACGGCGCAGTACCGCATGGGGGAGATCTGTGAAGGTCCCCTCGACGATCAGGCCGGCGCGCGCTCCTGGTTCGAGAAGATCCTCGACATCGCGCCTGGCTACCTCCCGGCCCTCGAAGGCCTCGAGCGTGTGTACACCAGGCTGACGGCCTGGGACCAGCTCGCCGCTGTCTACGAGCAGCGCTCCATCCTCGCTGAGGATCCCCAGGGCAAAGCGCTGCAGCTGCACCGGGCCGGCGCCGTGTTCGAATTCCGCCTGCAGGACGGGGATCGCGCCCGCGACTGCTACCAGCGTGCGCTCGACCAGGTGGCCGACTTCCCACCAAGCCTCGATGCCATGGCGCGCATCCTCGAGCAGCACGACGACTGGGCTGGCCTTGCGCTGGTCCTGGCGAAGGCAGCTGAGGCCACAACGGACAGCAACGAGGTGGTCAGCCTCACCTATCGATCTGCGCGCATCCTGGCCGATCGGGTGGATGATGCTGCCCGTGCCATCGAGCTTCTCCGGCGTTGCCTGGAGCTGTCTCCCGGCTTCCTGCCCGCCATCAACCTGCTCCGGGAGCTCTCTGCGGAGACTGGCGCCTGGCGCGAGGTGTACGAGCTGCAGCGCCTCGAGGCCGACGCCGCTGACGACCTCGACCGTCGGCACTGGCGCATGCTCGTCGCAGCCGAGGCAGCCACCCGCCTCGACGATGTCGACACCCGCAGCGTGGTGGACGAGATCCTCCAAGAGGACGGCGGCCACCGCGGCGCCCTCTGGGTCATCGAGGCCGAAGCCCTCGCCGAGGCCGATCTCGGCGCTCTGGTGAGTGTCTACCAGCGCATCGCCGCGGCCACCGAGGACGAGAGTGAACGTGTCCGCGTGGCTGTGCGCATCGCGGACCTTGCTGCC
>JAERSX010000528.1 GCA_016845285.1 Deltaproteobacteria bacterium
ATGCGGGACTCCGGCTCCCGCTGGTGGCGCTGGGTCACCGCTCCACGCAGCTCCCGCACAGACACCGGCGATGCCGCTCCCATCCGAGGGACGAAGTGATGCCCCTTGCTCCGACGATCCTGCTTGCCGCCACGGGTGCCACCCAGGCCGCCAGCCTGCCCCTCTCGTATGAGGCCGCCCTGCAGCAGGCCCTGAGTCGCAACCCCACGCTGGTGCAGGCAGGGCTCGATGTCGAGGCTGCCGAGGGGGTCGCCTTGGGCAGCCGCGGCATCTTCGATCCACAGCTCACCGCAGACACCGGCCTGGCCGGGAGCCGCAGCGAGTCCGTGGGCCAGTTCGGCGAGACCCGGAGCGACTTCAACTCGCTCAGCTGGGGTGCCAGCATCAACCAGTACACGGCCACTGGCACGTCGCTCAGCTTGGGCTGGGCCAACAGCCGCAACACCTTCACCTACGAACTCCTCGACATTCCGGGCTTCGATCCCGTCAGCGATGTGCAGTTCGACAGCAGACTCAGCTTGAGCGCAACCCAGTCGCTGCTCGAGGGCCACCGACGCGCCAGCAACATGAAGATGGTTCGAGACGCTGAGCGCGCCACCGACATGGCCGAGCTCACCGCCCAGGCCACCCGGCAGCAGACCCTGAGCGACGTGGCCACCGCCTACTGGGGCCTCTGGTACCAGGAGCGCCTCGTCGAGATCGCCGAACAGAGCGTGGCCGTGGCCACCGAAGAGGAACGCATCGTGCGGGCGAGGGTCGGTGCTGGAGACCTCGCCCCGGTCGAGGCCGCACGGGTCCGCTCCGCGGCTGTGCAAGCCCAGCAGCTGAGCATCGAGGCCCGCCACGCTGCCGCCGGAGCGCGCGATGCACTGCTCCTGCTCATCGGCGAAGAGCCGGGCCAGAACGTGGCGCTGGAGAGCCGGCCCGCCGCCCCCGAGGATGTGCGGCTCGATCCAGATCGCTTCGTGTCCGACGCGCTCGGCAACAACGCCAGCCTCCAGGTCATGCGCCTGGCCGAAGAGAACTCCCGCATGAGCTTGGCCGATGCCCGCCACCGGCGCCTCCCACAGCTCAGCGCGACGGGCTCCCTCGCTCTGACTGGGTACGAAGCCTCCCAGGCCGCCGCCGTCCGCGAGATGCTCGATGGCGATCTGCCCGAGTGGTACATCGGCGGCAACCTGAGCGCCCCCCTCGGCAATCGGGTCGACCGCGGCAATGTGCTCAGCGCCCAGGCCGATCTCGGCCGTACCCGGGTGGAGCGAGAGTCACTGGAGCGCGCCATCGCCCAGCAGGTCCGCGCCCAGGTGCGCACCATCGAGAGCGCCCGCGCCCAGCTCGATCTCGCTACGCTGAACCTCGACCTCGCCACCCAGACGCTGGCCGCCGACCGCGCCCTTCGCGAGGCGGGCCGGGCCATCGAGCGCGATGTGCTGGAGTCCATGAAGAACCTGGACGACGCGCGGGTGTCCGTCGAGAAGGCCCGCGCGGACTACGCACTGGCACTCGTCGAGCTCGACCGCCTCAGCGGGGCGCTCTGACACGAACGCGCAGGTGAGCGCCACTCGTCATCTCAGCAGGTCGAGCTCAGCTGCGACCGTCTGCCCGCTCCACACCCGCAGGCAGGATCTGCTCACCGCGCTTCGGCATCCCTTGAGCGACCATGTCGCTGAAGCCGATCCGCGCTCCCATCGCAAGGAGCCCGATGAGCACGACCCACACGAAGACGTCTAGCCCTCGGTCCCAAGTCTTGCGTGTCATCTTGCCCTCCTCGAGATGGTGCCTGGTAGATGGCGACCCATCCTGGAACACCCCTCAACCAACCAATCGGTGTCGGGTGGCGCCCGATTGAGCCAACTTCTTCGCTCCTACATTTAAGTTGTACGCGAGAGAGGCCAACGGCAAGGTTTCACTTGTGTGAAGTCCCTGTCACCGGCTTTCAATTCGGAGCTCAGCCGGTCTCCAGCACACCTTGACTCATGAAGGTCAACACCTCCATCACCAGCTCGTCCGCCGACAACGACTCGCCAGCCAGCCAAGCCTGGAAGATGGGCTCCCGGACCATGCCGATGAGGCAGCAGGCCCGAAGCTGGGGGTCACCGGGGCGAACCACACCGATGGCCTGTCCCCGACGGAGTGCCTCGGCGACCCTGGCCGTCGCGTCGGCGTAGAAGCTACGCAGCACAGCGTCTGCCTCTTCATCGTGGCCCACAGCGTTGAGGAGCGGAACCACCTCGTCCGAGCTGAGCATGGCGCCCACCACACGCGTGATGTTGCCGAGCACCTGTGGGGGCAGATCGGCCGTCTCGTCGATGGGCTGGACCACTCCGTGGATGTGAGCGGTGAGGTCGACGAGGGCGGCGTGGAAGAGCGCCTGCTTGCTCTCGAAGTAGTTGTAGAAGGTGCCCCGGGCGACACCGGCCTCGCGAATGATGTCGCTCACCGACGCGCGGGCATAGCCCTTGCGAGCGAGCACGCGACACGCGGCAGCAAGCAGCTGGGCACGACGGACATCGGGGGTGAGAGCTCGGGCACGCGCCATGGAGCCGACTAACTCACCCCCTGCGCGTCTCCACCGTGGATCCCACCCCCCGGCAGCGCCTATACTCACACTCACCTGGAGTCTCCATGCGCACCGTCTCCTCCCTGCCAGACGCCATTCTTCCGGTGTCTGCCCTCATCATCGGCCTCTCCGTGGGCTGCCTCGACTACACCTACTTGGGCAACGGCGAGCTCGACACCGGCTCACTGAGCGGTGACGAGGATGACGACAGCAACGGGGACGACGACGACGACGATCCCGAGACCCCGACCGGCGACGCCACCGGCACGGTCTGCGTCGAGCTGTACAGCCTCGACGAGAACGGCAACCAGCAGGCCGAGGACTGGGAAGATCACTACGACAGCTTCCCGTTCGGCCACATCTTCGTAGGGGCATTCACCGACGGCGGTGAGGGCGATCTCGAGGCCCGCGCATGGTTCGGCGACACCACCATCAACTCACCCAGCATGGACTGCGACGAATTCGAGCTCGCCATCGACGCCACCACCGACATGGAGGTCTACCTGATGGCCCAGCTCGACGTCGGCAACGACGGCGTGCTCGGAACCTGGGATCCCAAGGGCATCAGCAACCAGCCCGTCTCCATCAGCGAGGGCTCGTTGACCGAAGACGTCGAGATCACCATCCTTGTCGACATCGCCAGCG
>JAERSX010000529.1 GCA_016845285.1 Deltaproteobacteria bacterium
GGTGTTTTTCTGGTGCTCCCACGCGACCTGCCTGAGCTGACCGACGACACGGGGAGGGCTTCCACGCCCGCATCTATGACTGCACTCGCCGTGTGGGTCCAGACTGGGCTGCTGAGGTTGTTCCCCAAGAGCCTCGAATTCATGCACACCCATCGTCCTCAACGGTCAGGTGAGACACGCCGCCGCCTCATCTCCTGGCGTTGCTGGCCAAGGAGCTCTGTTTGAGTATCGGCAGATACGCTGTGCGTCCTCTCGGCGATCCCTCCTGTTCTGAGGGCGTCTCTCTTGTCGCTCCACCGCCATGGCCTGTGGGCAGCACCGGCGACTGACAGCACAAGAACGACGATATATGTCCACTTGGGGGCCATCTCCCACGATGGAGTATGATGAGGGCACAGGCTCTCTCTTCCTGCCTGCTTTCCCGTGCCCCCGTACAAGAGACTGAAGATTGCACGCTCGGCCCGTTCAGCTCCCATTTCCGTCTGCGCGCATTCTGGTGGTGTCCGACTTCAACTGTCCGTACTGCTTCACGCTCAATGAGTGGATCGAGCGACTTGGAAGGTCAGAGCAGGTGCGGTGGGTGGGCATCGAGCACCGTCCCACACTCCCCCTGGATGGAGAGAACACTGCCGAAGATTCGGTCTTGTTCAGCACCGAGGTGAGTGATGTGCAGGAGCGTGCACCTGAGATGGCGCCCTTGTCCGCTCGGACTTGGGTCAATTCAAATGCAGCAGTGCTTCTGCAGAACGCTGTAGAGGATGAATTTCCCCACCTGGCTCCACGCCTGCGCGCACGTATTTTTCGTTCCTATTGGCGCGAAGGCCTGCTGATCTCAAAGGATGAAGTCCTCCACCAGATCCGCGAAGACCTCGGGATACCGGAGCTCGAAACGGAGGAGGAATACCTCGAAGAGCTCACCGGGTGGTGGACCGAAGAGTTGGACCGAATTCCATGCATGCTGGCTCCCACGGGGCTCGTACACCTGGGCCTCCAGACCTTCGGCGCGGTGAAGTCATTTCTGGACAGTGCCATCCACTACTCCTCAGTCGGGCCCGGGTGCCGGGGGAGTGACTTGAAGACATGACTGAACCGCTCAGCCCAAGCCAGGCGCGTCGACTGAAGCGGGAGATCAAGCGCCTCACATATGAACTCCGCGTTGCCTCCAACCAAGTCCCCATGCTGCGCGCCATGGTGGAGGGCAGCCCGGATGCGCTGGCAGTTCTCAACCACAAGGGCAATGTCGTCGAGCACAACTCGCGGCTCACAGAGCTGCGGAGTGCGTCCGGTCTGCTGCACGGACAGTCTGTGCAGACCTTCTTCCATCAGACGGCCGCACAGAGCTTCAATCAGAAGCGCTGGTCACTCCTTCCAGACCAGGTCCTGGTACAGGCAAGAACAGAGCCCATGCGCCTGCATGGGTTCTGCAACAACGTGCCTGTCGAGGTGGATCTTTCCCCCGTCCAGAGTCAGGGGGAGGACTTCATCGTCATGGCGGTGCGTGTGCTTGATGGCACCAGCAGCCAGGCCAGGGATCTTCACCACGCTCGGGTGCGCGTCAATGAACTGGATTCCGAGCTTCGCGAGCAGCGCGAGGTCCAGCGTGTCGCCCGGCTCGAGTCACTGGCCATGCTGTCCGGCACCTTGGCCCACGATCTGAACAACGCGCTCGCAGTGGTTTCTGGCAACCTGGAGATCCTTCGGGAGCAGATCGACAACGAAGATCACCAAGAGCACCTCGATGACATCGCCGTGGGAAGTCGAGCGGTCAGTGCCTTGGCAAACCGGCTCCGAATGTTCAGCAAAGGGCCAAGCCCGCTCCTCTCGCCCCTCGACCTGAGCGCTTGGCTCGGCACTTTCTTGGCACCGCTTGCCAAGACGCTGAACATAAAAGTGGTGCTGCGTGTGCCCGACGACCCTTGCTGGGTGGCCGCCGATGAAGGGCAGCTCGGCCAGGTGATGCTCAACCTGCTCTCCAACGCCAGCCAGGCAGCCGACGGCGCCCGGGTGATCGTTCGGGTCTCGCTGAGCTCCGCGGATCAAGGCCAGCTCGGCGGCGTTGTCGCGGAGATTGCAAAGCCGAACGACACCGGGCACTTCCTGCTCCAAGTGCACGACGAGGGTCCTGGGATCCCTGACCACATACTCCCGACGATCTTTGAGCCGTTCTTCACGACGAAGCTCAAAGGGAGCGGTCTCGGGCTCGCGAGCGTCGCAGGGATCGTTCGCGCTCATCAGGGTGGCGTGGCTGCCACCAACGCCGAGTCTGGGGGGGCCGTGTTCAGCCTCATGCTTCCCCGATGCCCACCACATCGTAGCTACAAGAATTCCCGTCCGGTCACGTCTCGCTCAGAGCTCCCTCTGGCCGACCGCTGCATCCTGCTGCTGGAGGATCAGGCGCACGTACGCCAAGTGTTCAGGAGACATCTCACCTCCGCGGGTGCTCGGGTTCATTCGGTCGCCACCGGTGAAGATGCGCTGCAGGAATACCGTCACATCCGCGCGTCCGGAGAGAACCCTGTCTGCGTGTTCGACCTCCTCATCGATGGGGGTATGGGAGGTATCGAGACATTGGCAGAGCTGTCTCGGGAGTGGCCCGACGTCATCGCGATCGCGTGCAGTGGCCACGCCGAGGTGGACATGGCCAATGCCTTTGGCTCTTTTGGTTTCCGTGACTACCTCGCCAAACCATTCAGTGGTGCGAGCCTCGTGCAGGCGGTACTCGACCAATGTTCGGACCAGTGCGTCTGAGGTGGGGAGTTGTGCGGGCGTGAGGGTTTAGCGCTCGACCGAATTGTCAGACCGGGCTCACTCGGCGACCACCGCGTCCGACTGGCCTGATGCCAAGAGGGCGCGACCCACCGCCACTGCCCGATACGTGGCTGCTTGGGTGGGATCCGGACGTGTGACGGTGATGGTCGGCTCGGTGGATCGACCCACCATCACTCCTTGGCTGGCGTCGTCCGGGTCCAGCCTGAGGAGTACGACCTCGGCGAAGAGCCCCGAGGGGTCGGCCACGGTCCATGTGAGCTCGTCTCCTGCTGGGCCGGTCGCGAGGGTCAGGGTGGTGTCGAGACAGGCGTCCACGCCCGGTTCGATGGCTGTGCCTTCTTCGTAGTCGTTCCACGTCACGAGCTGAAACAACGCTGGCGTTGCGCCGGTGGCGTCCATGTGGTCTGCGGCCAGCTCCAGGGTGTCGTACAGCGTGGCGCCGCAGCGAGGGTCCTGGTACCGGCCCTCCCCCCACGAAGCCAGGCTGTCGTCGAAGCCGGGCCATGCTGCACCGATGGCTCGGTGGTCTGGGTAGAGCGCATCTTGGGTGTCATAGAACCACGAGAGGTAGTCCTCGCCGAACTCCCCGTCGAGGTCCGCCCAGGCAAAGAACCCGTCGACGGAGGGAGCGGAGGCCTCGTCAGGGTGGAGGTCGAACAGCATCGGGGGTGGGTCGAGTGCCTCCAGTGCTTCCCGGACCTTGGCCAGATCTGGTGTGATGTCGTCGTAGACCCATAGAAAGACGACCGGTCGACCATCCTCTGTCAGGTAGGACGGGTGGGTCATGTAGCGGGCGTGGGCCTCTTCGAGATCGGTCACCATCTGCAGGGTGACCGCCTCGCTGTCCTCGGGGTTGTCCACCCCCCACCTGAGGGAACCGTAGTCGTAGACGAGGCCGACGCTGAAGTCGTTGTCTGCAGCGTCGAGCATCACCTCGAAGCCCTCGTCGATGTGGGGCGACACCCCTGCATACCAGTCCACCACAAATCCCGACAGCCCTCTCGAGCGGGCTGCGGCGATCTGAGCTGCGGCCACAGCGGGATCGGTCGAGTCGTAGCCCACGTCCAGGTGGGTGTCTTCGCCGAACCAGGTCATGAGGTGAGCGACGACACGCCCTACATCTGGAAGCTCTTCCTGGATCGTCCGGTCGCTGACCGAGAGGCTGTCGAGGGGGGTCCACTCGGTGATGTGCAGGTCTGCCGTCTCCGAGGAGGCGCAGCCCTCGACCCACCATGTGGCGTCGCCGGTGGCGAGCTCGAGTGTCGCGTGATCTCCGGACACGGGTGTCTTGACTCCGTCGATGGAGATGGTCCCTTCGATGTGTGGTGTCCATGAAAAGGAGACGGGGCCTTCTCCCACCACGCTTCCGGAGGCGGGAGCTCGAAGGGTCGGGGGCACGCAGGCGGTGTCCGACGAGACATCCGTCTCGGCTGGTGTTCCACAGGCGGCGAGGCAGGCCAACCCGAGGAGTACACGCACGCCCGAAGCTCTGGAGGCTCCTCTTTCCGAGGAGCGTGCCCAGGTCTCTGTTGGACCTGGGAGACCATTCGGTGAGCCGGGCTCATGCATCCGCAGCGGCTGATCCAGGGACCCGTGTGGGCCGATACGGGTGTTGTGATTGGCTCGATGAGTTGGCATCGGTCGAAGGGCTTTGTGAGGCAAGGGGCGCTGACCCTGCTGAAGAATTCTTCGATGTTGGGGGTGAAGAAGCTACCTGTCATGAAGGAGAAGCGGCGTGACAACTGTCGCTGAGTAGCCTCTTGATGGTCGCGCCGATGGCGACCTCATCATCGATGACGAGGCTGGTCTTGCCGTCGAGAGTGCCTGCAGCTTCCGCTCTCTCGTTCTTGGTTGGGGTTTCGACTGTGCTCTCGGGCCACGGCTCGCACGACAGCCAGCGCCAAGCCCCTGGCGCCCCCCCCCGGTGCCTTGCCTCGTAGAGAGGCTCGAATAGCATTCCCATGTCTCTCTGAGGTACACCCGGACCGTTGTCTTCCTCCTCGACGATGAGGGTGGTCCCCTGTGGAGGCGGAGATCGTGCTGAGCATCACCACCCGAAGTACCTTCTCGAGCAAGCTTCGTCGGCTGTGTGTCGTCATGGCCACGACTGGCTGCTCGAGCGTTTCCTCGGAGGTCTCCGTGCCACCTGCTACCGCTGCCCCGCTGAGTGCCGATTCTCTCGAGCACCAGGACGCCTCGCTGGGGAGCCTCCATGAAGCCCTGAGGTCGCACGCTGTCTCCCGTGCCGAGGGCTGGACGCACCTGGCCCTTCACAAGTCGGGTAACTTTCTCCAGGAGCGGTGGTGTGCCCCCACCGTGTCGGTCTCGGCGTGCGAGCGTGGCACCGTGGGTCGGGAGCCGGGACTCGGGGACGCGTGGAGCACCCTGTCGGTCTTGCACTACCCCAAGGACTGGCCCCAGGTCTTCGGCCTTGTCTACGACGCGGGAGCCCTGCCAGAAGCGGATGGCTGGGGCGCCTCGGTCTCCATCTCCCTTCAGGGGGCACGGGTCATGGGTGACCATGTCTACGTGCGCTTTCTCCCTGTCACAGGAGGTGTGGTGGGCGACGCGGTGCCGTTGGGGCCCTCCTTGAGCTGGACCATCGAAGAGACCACCTTGCGAGTGGTCGATCCGGCCTTGGGTACCACTGCCGGCGAGGCCCAGCTGAGGCGCTGGCTCGATGATGTGCTCAGCGATCCTGACTCCCTGAGAGCCCGAAGCCTGGCCCACCTCGACGCGCTCGGCACCGAGGTCTCCCGCGCCTTGATGGCTGACGAGGTGCGGAAGTGTGAGTACGCCGCCTACCAGGGGGATGGCATTCCTCCTGAGTGCACCCTGGTCTCGCTCAGCGCAGATGAGCAGCGGGGGGCCGCCGTGGCGCTGGGCACCGAGCTGGCACGGCGCAGGAGCTCCTTGGAAGCCGACGCCCCGTCCATGCACGCTTCGGTGCGTAGGCTGCTTGCGGAGGGGACCTGGTCAGCGCCGTGAGGTGTCCAGCGGCGCTGTCCTGGCTCAGTCCCTTGCTGATGTGGGTGCGCCTTCGGCATAGGACACCGAGGTGAACATGTCGTCGAACTCCTCGAGCGTCATGGTGAAGACTCCATCGTCGGTGCCATCGCGGGGGTTGCCGTTCTCGTCGGCCCACTCGGTGCGACCCCAGGGGTTGCGGATGGTCACGGTCTGCGTCTCGGGATCGTACCCGGTCACCGAGTAGATGTGCGCGGTGGGCAGGCCCTCGTCACGGCTCGAGCCGACGAGGGGTACCTTGCCGATGAGCGCGTTGACCGCACGCCCGTCCTGGAATGCAGAGCTCAGCTTGTTGTGTGTGGTGCCCGTGCCCGTGAGGGCCAAGGCATCCTGGTCGGAGTCGCCCGTCGATGAGAAGACGTCGGTGCCACGGCTGGGTTGCGAGGCGTCATCGATGTGGTTTTGAGCCCAGGTCTCGTCGCCGTCGTTCTCGATGTTGGCAAAGGCCTTCTCGAGCACCGTGATCCACATGCCGTCGCTGCCCGACGTCGCTCCCACCGCCAGCTCGGCATTGGTGGGCGCATTCACCGTGGCTGACGTACCGTTCGGAAAGCTCACCGTGTAGGTGCCATCACCGTTGTCGGCGATCATGTCGGCGATGGCCTGTGGGTTCTGGGCCGCCACGGAGCCGGCCGCTGCCAGGAACCAACAGTCCCCCAGGCTGCCCTGTCGGATGGCGTCGGGGTTGGGCAGGCCGTTGGCGAACAGCTCGGTGGATGCGCCCTGGATGCGGCCCTTCCTCCAGCCATACTGGCCCTCCACCCGGTCTCTCAGCTCTTGGGGGACATTGCCTGTGCGCTGGTACTCCTGCAGGTCTGCGAGGGTGATGCCGTCGTTCTCATCGCCCAGCTCGTCGTTGGACAGCTCCTCGAGCTCGGTGCGGAGGCTCTTGAGGGTGGCCAGGGCTGCGGCTTGCTGCACCGACAGGTCCGGGTTGCTCATGGCCGCGTCGATGTCTTCCTCGGAGACGTAGCCGTCGCCTTCGGTGTCGATGGTGGAGAACATGCCCACCGCCGTCGTCGCGAATTCAGAGGGTGGAACCTCCGCCGTCGCCGAGTTGCCTCCCGCGCCGGTGAACTCGAAGATGGCCCAGGGCATGGTCGCCCCCGAGCTCGTCAGCTCCATGATCCCTTTTGCGACGGTCGAGCCCACCGCCCCCAGTCCACCGAGTAGCAGGCTGTTGTCGACTCCGGTGCCGTCCTGGCTGGCCTCTGTGGACGAGCCTCCCGAGGTGATGGACGTCGAGCTGTCCCCATTGCGGTGCTGCTTGCTCACGCGTCCTCCTCGGGCTCACCGTACATAACACGCCCCCTACCCGTGCTCTGAACCGGCATCGTCCCCGTCGGCCCCGAGTACATTCCGTAGATACGACGCCGGGGTGGCGACTCTGAACCTGGTCACGACACGGGCTGGTCATGACCCGTCGCCTGTCATCGGTGCGGAAGGGCAACTGGGCGGGATATAGTGTCGGGTACATGGCGACGAGGACTTAAAGATGCCCCTGAGATGCGCGTATACATTTGCCGTGCTGAGCATGCTTGTCGCGTGCGGCGACAAGGATGTCGGAGCGGACAGCGCTCAGCCGGAGCCAGTCTCTGGTCTGGGTACCTGTGAATACAGAAATGCGTTCACGAGTGCTCCGGAGTGCAAAGACTACACAGGTGATGCATGGACTCTCGAGAGTGCGGCTCAGGACTGTGAGACCGGCATCGTGGGTGGTGCGGGTACCTTCACTGAAGACGGTATCTGCGACCTCAACCCGATCCTGGGTGTCTGCACGACGTCCTCCGATGAGGGCCTGGAGTACAGCTACCAGCTCGGCGGGGACGACGCCTCGGGATGCAGCGGCGCAGAGTTGGCTTGCACCACCTTCGCTGGTGGCGTGTTCGAGGAGGCCGGAGTCTGCATGTCCGGCGAGGCCGAGGATGGCCACACGGTGTTCATCTGGCCTTATGAGACCTGTGAGCAGCCGCTGGAGGATGAACCGGAGGGCGAGGGGCCTGACGGCGACGTCTGCACATGGAACCTCATCAGCGGCTGTACCGAAGAGGGACGGGACTTCCGAGACTACGGGTCTTGCGACGTGGTCTTCACCAACCGGCCCTACTATTCTGTAGACCCATACGGAAATGCTGCAGACGACGACCCCCGCTTGTCTGACGACGCCTACCTCGAGGAGCTCTCCTGGGTGACGGAACAGGTGAAGTCGTGTGCTTGTGTCTGTTGCCACTCGAGCGCCGCTGCAGACGGGCCGGCCATCTGGGGCGTCGAGGACGAAGTGCTCTGGCCTGAGCAGATGTCTGACACCGCCGTCGGCATGTTCGCTGGCTACATCGACTCGTCTGCGCTGGGTGCCTTTCCTCCAGAGGAAAACAACGGCTTCGACCGCGAGCAGACCGCCATGCCGTCCACCGATCCGGAGCGGATGGTGGCCTTTTGGTTGGATGAGATGGACCGGCGCGGGTTGTCCCCGGACGACCTCGCCGATGAGCCCCCGGTTGGTCAGGACATTCTGGAGCAGGTGTACTACGATCTGCCCGACTGCGGTTCGGGCGAAGGCGTAGATGCAGAAGGAATCATCCGATGGACGGACGACTTCGATGCTCGCTACGCCTACATCCTGGAGGAGGGGAGCGACAACCCGGGCATCCCACCGAATTTCGACATGCCGGAGGGCGTCATCTGGCGCGTCGATGTTCCGCACGATGGCCAACCGTTCTCGTCGGGGATCACCTACGGAAAGCTTCCAGAGACGTCGTTCCAGGTCTTCCCAGACGACGGCTCGGCGCCGCCAGAGCTGGTCCCGGGTAAGCGCTACCATCTCTACGTCCTCTATGACTTGGTCCTCCCGATCGGGCGATGTGTCTTCGAGATGCCTGAGGCCGAGTCGAACGACGGCTGCAGCACAGCGGGGAGCCCGGTCGACAGCGTCTGGCTGCTGCTCGCAGGAGGCCTGCTGATGCGACGTCGACGCGAGCGGGCGGCCCCTGAGGCCCCCTGAGGCGAGGGGGGATCGAGCAGCGCTCGGTGCAATATGTTGGTGATGGACGAGTGATGAGTTCGTCTAAGTGGGTTGTTTGGCTCGTCCCAGGGTGAGCCTCTCGCCAGACCGCCGAGGCCCCCCCAAGATTGGCTGGCCTACGCCTACCAGTCAGCGCCCGCCGGGCCACCGTGGGAGCCGATGTCCGAGGTCGAGCCATCGGCGTCCAGGATGCTGGGGTTGCCTGCGTCGATGAGATCCGACCCACTGGTGAGCGTGAGGTCCCAGGCCAGGCTGTCGGCGGAGCTCGTGTCGGTGTAGGCCGGATCGACGGAGATGTTGCCGTCGCTACCAACGATGCCTGTGAGACGTCCGAACTGACTGTCTCCGTTGTCGTAGAAGTTGGAGTAGTAGGCGTAGAAGAAGCCGTCGCTCCGGTGGAGGGCCCCCTCGTCGCTACCGCTCGTGGTGCAGTCGCTCACCGAGGTGTTCTGCAAGGTGACCCTGGTGTCTGCCGGCAGGTAGAAGGCGCCGCCGTAGGTGTCGCTACCGCCCTCTGTCCAGCAGCCCACGATGTCGACGTTGGTGAGCTCAACGGTGACCAAGGACAGGTCGATGGTGGCGGTGGCGTAGGTGTCGCACACGCTCTGGTGGGCTGTGAAGGTGCTGTTGGTGATCGCGGCCTTGCTGTCCTCGCGGATGCTCACCGCAGCGCCGCCGCAGTTGTAGCCGCTCGACGTCTCATTGTGGGCGAAGCGGGTGTGGTCCATGGTCACGGCGATGCCGTCGTAGACGCGTAGACCGCCTCCGAAGGCCGCGGTGATGCCGGAGTTGGTCTCGGCGATGTTGCCCGAGATCTCCACGTGGTCGAGGGTGAGGGCCCCGCCGGTCTCCATCTGGATGCCTCCGCCTTGGGCGACGTAGTCAGAGGTGATGGTGTTGCCGCTGATCTCGGTGTCGGTCAGGGTCACCGTGGCGCCGTACCCGGCGAGGCCTGCGCCCCAGCCGTAGGACGAGACGACCAGGTGGTTGTCGGTGACGAGCAGATCTTGGGCGTCGAGGGTGCCTTCGTACACATAGATACCGCCGCCCCTGATGCTGGTGCCGGTGACGCTGTTGCCCGACACGACGACCTCCTGCAGGAGGAGCGCGCTGCGGTTGACGAGCACGCCGGCACCACTGGTGTCCGCACCACCGGTCACCGTGACACCCGTCAACACTGCGGTGGACTCGCCGCTCGCGACCGTCACCACGGGTCCGGTACCCCCTCCGTCGATGACGGTACTCGCCGCACCCTCGGCGCCCATGACCTCGGCATTCACACCGCCGAAGTCGATGGTCTCGTTGTAGGTGCCCGCCGCCACACACACGAGGTCTCCGTCGACCGCTTGGTCCAAGGCCTCCTGGATGGTGGCGTGTTCGTCGGGGACCATGAGCCCGGCGTCGTCGGAGCCGTCACAGTCGTTGTCGACGCCGTCGCACACCTCGTCGGCGTCAGGGTGGATGTCGGGATCGGCGTCGTCGCAGTCTCCCCCCACGGTGACGCTGTCGGTCGGGACCTCACAGGTGGTGGCCTCGCTGTCTTCGTCGCCGAAGGTGTCTTCGTCGGCGTCTTCGTACCAGGTGCTGCCCGTCGAGGTGTCGAGGTCGCTGTCGTCGTCGTCGGTGTCGCCGTCACAGTCGTTGTCGACCCCGTCGCAGACCTCTGTGGCATCGGGGTGGATGTCGGGGTCGCCATCGTCGCAGTCGTCGGCGGCATTGAAGCCATCACCATCGGCATCGTCGGCATCGCCGCTGTCGTCGCCGCCGTCATCGCCGCCGTCATCGCCGCCGTCATCGCCGCCGTCATCGCCGCCGTCATCGCCGCCGTCATCGCCGGTGGAGCTGTCATCTTCGTCGGCGTCGACCTCGTCTTTGTCACCACAGGCCGTGGTGAGCACGATGAGCATGGTGAGCAAGCGGATGGGCATCGGGACCTCGCGTTGGCTTCTGCAGACTACGGCAAGGCTCTCCCATGGGGGCCTCGCGTGGCGTGGCCAGCGGGTCCGGAGAGCCGAGCTGAAATGTATACTCTGCCCCCCCACCCGAGAGTTCTGTGCGCCACGTTGCCGCCTTTTCCCTCGTGACCACCGTCAGCTTGCTCGTCGCTTGCTCGGACGCCGGCGTCACCAAGTTCAACAGCGATCCGACGGCTCAGATCAGCAGCCATGCGGGCGGAGACACGGTGCGGGAAGGTTTCACCGAGACCCTACGCGGCGTGGTGGGCGATCCGGACCATGATGCCGATGACCTGTCGGTGAGTTGGTTGGTCGATGGGGCCGAGGCTTGTGAGGATTCGGCACCCGATGCAGAGGGCGTGGTCACGTGCGCGCTGACCTTCGCCCTCGATGGCGGTGAGGTCGTCCTCGAGGTGCGTGACCCGGCGGGCGGGTCGGGGAGCGCCCGGGTCAGCCTGGACGTGCAGCCCACCGATGCCCCGGTGGCCCAGATCGACGCCCCGGATGAAGATGGCGTCTACTACTCCGACCAGCTGATCAAGCTGCAGGGGACCGTGTCGGACGGCGAGGACGCGGCCACCGACCTCGTGGTGACCTGGGAGACCGTCGACCTCGGCGACCTGGCTCTCGATGTGGACGTGACGAGCGAGGGCGCTGTCGAGTCGTTTGCCTCGATGGACGAGGGCGAGCATGCGCTGCGCCTGCGTGTGGTGGACACCACGGGCAAGGAGGCTGTGGACTCCGTGGTGTTCGAGGTCGGTCCACCCAATTCTGATCCCACCTGCGCCATCACCGCACCCGAGGACGGCGCGGCGGGTGCGGAGGGCGAGGAGGTGCGCTTCGAGGCCACCGTCGATGACGTCGACGTCAACCCCGACTGGCTGAGCGCGAGCTGGGACAGCGACACCGACGGCTTCCTCGGAACCGCCACCCCCACCTCCGATGGCGAGGTCGGCCTGGTGACCTCGGACCTGACCGTCGCCACCCACCGCGTGGTGCTCACGGTCACCGACGAGGTGGGCGCCACGTGCACAGACGCCGTCTACTACACGGTGGGCACGCCGCCGGAGCTGGAGCTCAGCTCTCCCACGACGGGCGACACGGTCAACGAGGGCGAGGCCGTGGCCTTCGCCGCCACCGTCTCCGACGACCAGGATCTACCCACCGAGCTGGCGCTGTC
>JAERSX010000530.1 GCA_016845285.1 Deltaproteobacteria bacterium
CTCCAGGCTTGCCGCCGCACTATCCCGCCGGCCCAGATCGTGGAGCCCCCGGCCCTCCACTCACGCTGCGTTCTCGGCCCTGCCCTCCCTGGGCAACCAGCGCTCCAGCATGTCTGCGAGCAGGTGCTTGCGGACCGGCTTGGAGAGGTAGTCGCTCATGCCGGACCGCAGACAGCGCTCACGGTCTCCCTTCATGGCGTTGGCCGTGACCGCCACGATGGGAACCCCGGAGCCTCGCCCCAAGCTGTCGCGGATGCGGGCAGTGGCCTCGAAGCCGTCCATGTTCGGCATCTGGCAGTCCATGAAGACGAGATCGTAGGGCTCCTCGAGCTGGGCTTCGAGGGCTTGCTTGCCGTCGTCGGCCACGTCGGGCTCGACGCCCAGCTGGCGCAGCATGCTCAGGAGCACCATCTGGTTCACCTTGTTGTCCTCGACGACGAGCACCCGCACGGCAGCGGCCTTCTTGGGAGGCGCTGCCGACACAGCGGAGGCCTCCGTCGGCGCCAGCTCGCCCGATGACTCGATGGGGGTGAACGGGCCCTCACCCTCACAAGGGGCCGACTGGCCAGCCACCGGGTCGATCTGACCGCTCACAGGCTCAGACCACCCCTCGGCGGCCAGCACCGGGGGCAGCAGCTCGCCGAGGCTGCGCAACAGGTCGGCTCGGCGGATGGGTCTTCTGACGAAGCGGTCCACTCCAGCAGCGCGAGCCTCGATCGAGAGGCCGTGCTCCATGTGCGGCGTGAGCATGACCAGCGGCAGCGCTCTGCGGTGCTCCATCGCTCGCACGCGCCGCACGAGGTCGACTCCGTCCAGCCCGGGCATGTGGTGGTCGAGGAGGACGAGATCCGCGGGCTCGTCGCTCTCCAGCCAGGCACGGGCTCGGGCACCGCCGCTGAACTCGATGACCTGGGCGCCCCGCTCCTCGAGCTCGTGCCGCAAGGCGTTGCGGTTGCTGCTGAGGGCGTCGATGACCACCACGCGGCGGCCCTCGAAGTCCGAGGAGCCAGCACCGTTGGCACGCACCTCGAGGAAGACGGTGAACCAGAAGCGGCTGCCCTCTCCAGGCGTGCTCTCCACGCCGATCTGTCCCCCCATGAGCTCGCAGAGCGCGCGGCAGATGGACAGGCCGAGTCCGGTGCCGCCGTACTTCCGGCTGAAGGAGCCGTCGGCCTGGGTGTAGGACTCGAAGATTCGCGAACAGGCGAGCGTGTCCAGGCCGATGCCGGTGTCCCGGACCTCGAAGCGAACGGGCAGCTTGTTCTGGTCCACCGTGCTCGGGGCGGCCAGGACCTCGATCTCGATGCGGCCAGAGTCGGTGAACTTGACGGCATTTCCCACCAGGTTGCTCAGCACCTGCTGAACCCGCAGGGGATCGCCTTGCACGATGCGATCGATCTCCGGAGCGATGGTGGCCTCGAGCTCGAGCCCCTTCTGGGCACACTTGGGATTGAAGAGCCGCACCACCTGCTCCACGGTGGCCCGCAAGGAGAAGTCGACCGCCTCCAGCTCCATGCCGTGGGCTTCCATCTTGCTGAAGTCGAGGATGTCGTCGACCAGGGCCTTCAGCGTGTGGCCAGACTCCTGGAGCGCCGCCACCAGGGGGAGGGCTTCGTCGTCGAGGACGCAGTCCTGCAGCAGGTCCGACACCCCGATGATGCCGTTGAGCGGCGTGCGGATCTCATGGCTCATCGTCGCCAGCAAGGCCGACTTGGTCTTGAGCACGTTCTCGGCGACCTGCTTGGCGGCGACCGCTTCGTCGCGGGCCTGCACAGCGGCATCGCGCGCCGACTCCAGCTCAGCGAAGCGACGCTTGAGCCGGTTCTGTTGCTCGGCCATCTCCTCGATGGCTGCCCGGGCAGCGAAGAGGGTGGACATCGACCGACGGATCCGGGCCCAGAGCGTGAGGCTGGGGGGCAGGCTGATGCGGTAGGTCGCCTCGCGGTCGGAGATCTCACTCTCGACGATGGCGTCCGGCAGACCCAGGATCCGCGGCATTGCCACGAAGAAGCCGGTGTTGATGCGGAAGACCTGCGGACAGCCCGTGTACTCCGGTGGACAGGTGATCCTGATCCGACAGGTGTCCGGGCCCAGCGACTCGTACTCGTTGTCCAGGTGATTGAAGAGCGAGGGGCCGCCCCACTTGATGTTGGACCAGTAGATCTGCTTGGGGCTGGCGACGAGCTGCAGGATGTTGCGATCCCGCAGAAAGCCGGGCATCTCGAGCACCCGCGTGCCCACCTCTTCGAGCTGGCGCGGCCCGCCCACCAGCCCCTCGAACCGAGCGTTCAGCTCACAAAAGGGTTCCCAGTCGAGACGGTCCGGTGGATCGGCCGGGTCCCAGGGCAGGCCCTCGAACAGCGCAGCGACGTCCGCATCCAACTGTCGGGCAACCTGGGTGTAGAGGCCGAGGACCTTGCCAGCGACTTCATGCATGGTCTCTCCCTCAGGCGGGACGCCGCTCTTCGTTCATGGGAAGGCCCCGACGGAGACCCGGGTGACGGAGGGCCGAACCACGTCCCCTAGCGGCGTACTCATGCACTTCGACGCCGCCCCTCGACGCCCACCTCGGCGACGATCTCGTGGAGGACGCGACCATTGAAGTGATCACGCGCCTGGACGAACACACTGTTCTCCACCATGCGCGAGCCGAGCCGGCGCTTCTCGGTGTCGGCGTCCATGCCGAGGTGCACGCGTGTCCAGCCCTGCGCGATGGAGCGCTGCACCATGGCCGAGAGCATCGTGCGGTATGCGCCGTGCTGCAGCACATAGTCATAGTCGAGCCCGCAGAAGAACGGCGCATACTCGCCGTCAAAGCGATGGGCGGCGTAGAAGGCCACCGGGCCGCCATGGGCCGGACCGCCCGCCGACTCCGGCAGGGTGAAGGTCACGATCTCCCAGACCGGCGAGCTCAGGATGGCCTCCATGAGGTGCCGCGGCAGTGGGAAGACATTGAGGCGCCGCTTGCGGTCGGCCACGTTGCGGTAGAGCCCGTAGAGTTGGTCGAGAGCTGCGGTGTCCAGAGATCTCTGGTTGCGCTCGTGCACTCCATAGACGCGCCGCTCGAACGCACTGGCCTGGGCGAGGATCTTCCTCATGGCTCGCCGCTTCTTGCTGCTGAGGCTCGCGAGCCAACCGTCCTCGTCCGGCCAGGTGATGTCGACATAGTGGCTGTTGAACATGGGGATTCGGACGAAGCCGCGGTCCAGGAGGACGCTCTCCACCTCGGCGTCGGCGGCGGGCAGGTCGCGCAGCATCATCATGCCGGCATCGCGCTGCTCGTATTCCTCGCTCATCAGCTGGACGATCTGGACCAGCGCCTCCTTCCAAGGACCATCACGGTCGAGGTAGAGGTGGTTGCCTTCGGAGAAGCCGGAGCCCATGCAGAGCACATCAGAGGTGAGGAAGTACGGATCGTCGATGCGGCGCTCTTCGACGGCCTCAGAGACCTCGGCCCGCATGAGCATGTCGTCCTTGCTCACGAAGCCCGTGAAGAAGGTGGCGGCCACAGGCGTGCCGAACGCGTCGCGAACCACCACATAGTGGAAGTCCCAGTCGTGCTCCCGCTGTCCCGTCTTCCGAAAGACATCCTCACAGAGCGCCAGGGCCTCCCAGCTGCATGAGCCCACCTTGCCGAGCATCTCGTTCCACTCGACACGATCGAGGGCCAGGATGGAGCGTACGTGCTCGACACGCAGAGTCGGTGCCGAGACGGCTACCTCCTCAGCCGGACCCGCTTCTGCGGTGGCGACACCCACCGAGACTCCGCCCGAGTACAGCTCCTGCTGCTTGCCCGCGAAGCCGGCCGCCTGGCCACCTCGAGCCTCCTCGGGCACTGCGCGAGCGAAGAGCTCATCGAGCTCGTGTCGTGTGACCCGCTCCTCGTCGAGCACACGCGGGACATGAGCCGCGAGGCAGCGCAGGGCACCCTCCACATCGGAGAGGCGGTGACCAGCGGTCACGGTGAAGCGGATGCCCGACCGCTTGAGCGGAACAGAGGGATACGCAGACACGTTGACGAACCAGCCGTCTGCACGCATTCGCTCGGCCACGGCGAAGGACACACGGGGCAGCCCCATCCGCACGAAGAAGATGGGCGCGGAGTTGCGCACCAGCAGGGGCAGACCAAGCTCGTCCATCAGCTCGTTGGTGAGCGCCGTGCGATCGGCCAGCGCGTGCTGCAGGCCCACGATCTCGTCGGAGAGATGGATGTCTGCCGAGGCACTGGCGGCGCCCAGCATCGGTGGCTGGACCGGTCCCGAGAAGACCATGGGTCCGCCGGTGTGGAGCACCTTGCGCCGCTCCTCGGCCGTGGGGAAGACGAGGCAGCCGCCACCGGCCGAGAAGGCCTTGTTGAGCGAGGTCGCCAGGATCATCCTGTCGTGCATGGGCATGCGCGACAGGAAGCTGCCGCGGCCATGCTGACCTTGCCAGCTCATCCCGTGGGCGTCGTCCACGTAGAGACGCACGTTGGGAGCGACGTCGAGGATCTCCTTGAGGAGGTGCAAGGGCGCCAGATCGCCGTACATGCTGAAGACGCCATCGGTGGCAAACCACACCGTCCGATGGGTGCGCGCCAGTCGGGCGACCACCTCGGTGGCACGCTCGAGCTGGCTGTGGCGCACGATCTCGACGGTGGCGCCGTTCTGTCGGGCCAGGTTGGCAGCCATCTGCACGCTGTAGTGGACCTGGTGGTCCATCACGATGGCGTCTCGCTCAGTGACCAAGACCGGAATCGCCACCTGGTGGCCCAGGGTGGTCGAGGAGGTCACGAGCGCATGCCCACCGAAGATACGCGACAGCTTGGCCTCGACCTCTTCGTAGAGTGGGTTGCAGAGGTAGCCCCGTGAGGACGAGAACTGGCTACCGTAGCGTCGGGCCGCGTCGATGACGCCCTCGACGATGTGCGGATGGTGCTCGAGGCCAAGGTAGGAACATGACGAAAAGGACACGAGGTCCTCGCCCTGGAGGCGCACCGTGCGGCCGTCTAACTGTCCCGGTTCCGCCTTCTGGAAGTAGAGCCTTCGGCGTTCGGCCTCATCATGGAGAGACTCGATCGTACCGAGCATATCAGAGACTTCCAC
>JAERSX010000531.1 GCA_016845285.1 Deltaproteobacteria bacterium
GGCCTGGGCCCCGTACAGCTCCAGGAGCCGTTCCCAGGTGAGCAGGAGCTGGTAGCGGCCACACACGCCGAAGATCTTGGGTGACGCGGGCCCCTGCCACAAGTGGGCCAGGACCGAGCGGCCGGTCAGGTCCGCGTGGCGCGGCCGTGGACGAAGTGGACGATGGACGGCACGCCGGGGATGTCGCTGTCGGCGACCTCGTCGAGGGAGAATCCGGCCTGGTCGATGGTCTGGACGGCATCGCGGCTGAGGGTGCAGCCCACGCCGGCACAGCGCCAGATCGGATCGAGCCGGCGCTGCCAGGCGCGCGAGCGCGGGGTGGGGGCGGCCACGTGCTCGAAGAAGAGGAGGGTCCCTCCCGGCCGCAAGGCGCGGTGGACCTCGGCCATGACGCGGGCGGGGTCGGTCACCGAGCACAGGGTGAGCAGCACGAGGGCCGTGTCGAAGGCCTCGTCTTCCACGGGCAGGTCCTCGCCCATGGCGTCGATCAGGTCTACCTCCAGGGGGGCCCCTGCGAGGCGCTCGGATGCGGCGGCCCGCATGCCCGCGTTGGGCTCGATGGCCGTCAGGTGCTCCACGGCCTCGGGGTACCAGTCCAGGCTCTGGCCGACGCCGAAGCCCACCTCGAGCACCCGTCCCTGCGCCTGGGCGACCTGTGCGGCCTGCCGCTTGCGCACGTGGGGCCCCTCGACACACGAGAGCATCCACGGGAAGACCTTCTCGGCGTACCAGCCCTTGGGCCGGCTCACACCGCTCCCTCTGCCTTCGTCTTCCTCTTTCGCTCGGAGATGCGCATGCGGATGCGGGCCTCGAAGACCAGGGTGCCCGCGGTGTCGAAGACCTCGACAGGCGTCTCGAGGTCGCCCAGCTCGGAGAAGCGCTCGATGGGTACCTGGCAGACGGCCCGCAGGTCGGTCTTGGCCAGGGCCAGGTACGAGACCTCCATGCCCACGGGGATCCAGCGGAGGTGAGGCGGCACCGAGAGCTCGCAGAGGAGGCCGCCACAGAACTCGGCGATGTTGCACATGGCGATGGCATGCACGGTGCCGAGGTGGTTGGTGACGGCACGCCGCTTGGTCAGCCGGGCCTCCACGTGCCCAGGGTCCAGGCGCAGCAGTCGGGGGCGGATTGACCGGAAGTAGGGGGCGGCCTGGCTCGACGCGAAGGACAGCAGCCACAGGCCGGCGGAGCTGGTGCCGAAGCGGTCACGCCATCGCACGAGGGGGCTCGGGTTGGACATGGTGCCTCCAGGCCGCCCTCCTATCCGGCACCTGGAGGCCCCACCGGCTCAGGTGTTCCGTTTGCTACGCAGGCTTCGGCAGAGGCTACGGGCCTCGACGTGGGCGGGGTCCCAGCCCAGGTCGTAGCGGGCCCAGACGGGGTTCTTCCGGCTCCAGTCACCCCCCCACCGGAGGCCGCGGGCGTGGGCTGCATCGCCGAGGGCCTCGTAGAACGAGGCCTGCTGATCGCGCGTGAGGCTGCCGCCCGGGCGGATGTCGATGGCGGCGGAGGCCGGGCGGCCCGCGACCTGTTGGTTGTGGCAGGACTGACCGGGGCCCGCCTGGGTGCCTGGCGCCCGCCCCAGCAGGTTGCCCATCAAGCTGGCGGTGTAGATCGCCTTCTGGCGAGTGGGGGAGCGCCAGGTGGAGCCGATGAGGGCTTCGTGTCCTCCCGACTCGAGGTCGTCGATGATGCTGAGCACCTGGGTGCGGAAGCGGGGATGGAGGTGGTCGAGGTCGCGTGACTCCACACCAGGGAGGGGCGCGTTCATGGCCACGCGGACGGCCTCGACGACCTCGCTGCGGTGCCGGATCAACTCGACGGCGCCCTTGGTGAGCATGCCCGTCGACACGGTCAGGCCCATGAGCAGGAAGAGGGACAAGGTGCGGAGCGGGTTCTGCTTGCGGCGCATGGCGGCCTCCCGCGCCGCAGTAGTTCAAGCTCCGTGCCAGCCCGGCCAAGACCAGGCGTGCGCCGATCTGTCCGTAAAAGACGGGGCTCGAGCATCGTTCTGGGTTGGATCCAGCGACAGATGATTGCAGCCCTTCGACCCTCGGTAGCGCTACTCCGGTCCCGCGCTCGGATCGATGGCGCGGGCGGCCTGCCAGGCCGCGCCCGCGGCCTCGGTGTCTCCAGCCGCGGTGTACACCTCGGCGGCGGTTGTCCAGATGTCGGCGCTCCGCCAGCCGGTGGCCAGGGCGGCCTCGATGGCGCCCGATGCGGCGTCGGTGTCACCGGTGCGGAGATGGGCGGCCGCGAGGCTGGACAGGGCATCGCCGTTGGGATGGCGGGTGGCCTCGGCACCGGCGAGGGCCAGGGCCTCGTCGGGCTCGCCGTGGGTCAGAACGTGGTCGAGGGCGTGACCGCTGGCGGCTTCGGGGTAGCGCTCGAGGCGGGCGCGGTGCACGGCCCCGGCCTCGTCGAGGAGGCGCTGTCCCTGGGCCTCGTCGCCGACTGCGAGCTCGAGCTCTCCGAGCGCGGCCATGAGCTCGGGATCGCCTGACGCGGCGATGGCCGCCACGTAGCGTGGTCGGGCGGCCTCGGGGCGGCCC
>JAERSX010000532.1 GCA_016845285.1 Deltaproteobacteria bacterium
ACATGGCCGCGCGCTGGCAGGGGGCCATCGACCGCCTCCGGAGGCGCTTCGCGTGAGCGGCTGCACCCTGAGCGAGGGCTGGGTTCTCTGGTCGACCGAGCCGGGCGCCGAGCCACGCGCCCCCGCCGACCCCATCAGGGCGACGGTCCCCGGCACCGTGGCCCACGCCCTCGGGCTCGGCCTCGACGGAGACCCCGAGCTGGAGGCGCGGGACTGGTGGTACCGCTGCACCTTCGATGACCCCGGTGGCGCCGAGCTCATCGTCTTCGACGGGCTGGCGACGCTGGCCGAGGTCTGGCTCAACGGTGCCCCCATCCTGCAGAGCCAGAACATGTTCCGGCACCATCGGGTGGCGGTGACCCTGCAGCCTTCCGGCAACGAGCTGGTCATTGCCTTCCGCTCGTTGGATGCAGCGCTGAAGGGCCGGCGACCACGGCCGCGCTGGAAGACCGCCCTGGTGCACGAGCAGAAGCTGCGGTGGATCCGCACGAGCCTGCTGGGACGGATCCCCGCCTGGTCGCCACCCTTGCCGGTGGTGGGGCCCTGGCGAGACATCCGCTTGGAGGCCCGGCCGGCCCTGGCGGTGACCCGCCTCGACGCCACCCTGGAGGGCGACACCGGCGTGCTCAGCCTGAGCGCACGCGCGCCCGGCGCCCGGCGCGTGCGGCTGCACCTCGGTGAGCACCACCACGATCTGCCCGTGTCCGACGGTGTGGTCACCGGTGAGCTGCGGATCCCGGACGTCGCCGCCTGGTGGCCCCATACCCACGGCACCCCCACCCTCCACCCAGCCCGGGCGGAGGTGATGGGGCCCCAGGGCAGCACCGAGGTCGACCTCGGGCGCGTCGGGTTCCGCACCGTGCAGGTCGCGCGCACCGACGGGGCCTTCCAGCTTCACATCAACGGTCGTTCGGTCTTCGCGCGGGGCGCCTGCTGGACCGCCGAAGACCCCTGGACCCTCGACGGGGCGCCCGGCACGGCCGCCGCCATGGTGGCGCGCGCGGCCGGCATGGGCCTCAACATGATCCGCATCGGCGGGACCATGACCTGGCCCTCAGACGAGCTGCTGAGCGCCTGCGATGAGCACGGCGTGCTCCTCTGGCAGGACTGCATGTTCGCCAACATGGACTACCCCTTCGACGAGCCCGTGTTTCGAGGAGAGGTCGAGGCCGAGCTGGCAGACAACCTGGGCCGCCTGGCCCGGCACCCCTGCGCCGCGGTCGTCTGCGGGGGCAGCGAGGTGGCCCAGCAGGCATCCATGCTCGGGCTGCCCGAAGAGACCTGGCGGGTGCCCTTCTTCGCCGACGAGCTGGCGCCCCTGGTGGCCCAGCACGCCCCGGGTGTGCCCACGGTGCCGAGCTCTCCCTGGGGCGGCCCCCTGCCCTTCCACGTGGGCACCGGCGTGGCTCACTACTTCGGTGTGGGCGCCTACAGACGGCCCCTCTCCGATGCACGCGGCGTGCGCTTCAGCTCGGAGTGCCTGGGCTTCTCCAACGTGCCCGACGAGGGCGGGCTGCGCGCGGTCTTCGGCGGACGTGCACCCCAGCCCCACCTGCCAGCCTGGAAGGCCGGTGTGCCCCGAGACGCCGGCGCGGGCTGGGACTTCGAAGACATCCGCGACCACTACCTGGCCGAGCTGTGGGGGGTCGATCCGGTGGCGCTTCGCAGCCTCGATCCCCGTCGGTACCTCACGCTGTCGCGGGCCGTGACAGGCGAGCTGATGCACCGTGTCTTCGCCGAGTGGCGACGGCCCGGAGGAGGAGGCGCGGGCGGCCTGGTCTGGTTCCTCAGAGACCTCCGACCAGGCGCGGGCTGGGGCATCTTCGACGCCGACGGCCACCCCAAGGCCGCGGCCTGGGCGCTGAAGCGGGCCTGGGCGACCCGCGCCGTGCTCCTGACCGACGAGGGCCTCGACGGCTACGCCGTCCACGTCCACAACGAGGCCCCAGAGCGCCTCGCCGCCGAGGTGGAGCTGCTCTTGCTGCGAGACGCCACCACACCCGTCGCCCACGGTCGCCACGCCATCGAGCTGCCTGCCCACACCGCCCACACCCTGTCGGCCGACCAGGTGCTCGGCCGCTTCACCGACAGCACCCACGCCTACCGCTTCGGGCCCCCAGGCCACGACGTCGTCGTGGCGCGCCTCTGGTCGGACGACACCCTGCTCCACGAGGACGTCGCCTTCCCCGGCGGTCACCAGCTCCGGCCCCAGCCGCGCGACGTGCTCCAGGCCGAGGCCCGACGCGACGAAGACGCGGTGCTCCTCGAGCTGTCCAGCACCGCGCTGCTCCAGGGCCTGCATGCCACGGCCAAGGGCTGGCGCCCCGACGCCGATCACCTCCACCTGACGCCTGGGTCAACGCGCTCGATCCGGTTCACCTCGGACACGCCGGACGCCCCCTTCAAGACGGTGATCGGCGCCCTCAACCTCGAGGGCACCCTCACCGTCCGGGGCTAGCCCAGGAGCTGGCGGGCAGCCGCAGGGAGCTGCGCCACCCGCGCCTTGGCCCATCGCCGCCCCTCGCGCAGGACGGGTGTCGCAGCACGTCCCCGCGCGCTCAGGGGCACGATGATCTCGTGAACATCAGAGATCTCGTCGGCCCATGAGCGCTTGAAGTCGGTGTCTGGCGGCAGCAGGTCGTAGACCCGCAGGCCCGCTGCGATGCACCAGCCGATCACCTCGAGGGTCAGCACCGTTCCCGCCCCCTCCTTGGCCCAGTCGGGGTGGTAGGCGCCCAGGTACGAGCGGTAGGCATCGCCATCGATGAAGCCGAGCTCCACCGCGAGGGTCTTCCCGTCGAGCTCGAGGCGAAACAGCTTGAGGGCATCGACGAGCTCGGAGGCCACCGCGCACGCGCTGAGCCGGTCCCCGAAGTCCCCCCTGGACAGGGTCGCGCTGAAGACCGAGTTCGCCGCCAGCCAGGCCCTCTTGAAGTCCAGCGCCTCGGCGACCGCAGCTCGGCGGGCCGACGGCTCGATCACCTCGACGAGGCCGAGCGAACCGAGCTCTCTGAGACGACGGCCTCGTCGCTTAAGCCCCTTGCGGCGGTTGCGAGAGAGGCCCGCCAGGTAGCCCTCCACCGTGGCGTGCTCTCCCAGGGCCACCGCCGGACTCCGGTCGACCAGCACGGCGTGCTCGGCGAGCTCGGGCACGGCGAGCAAGGCACCGTCCCCCCGTGCACGCGACACCTTGAGCGCATCGGCTCCCGTCCGAAGCGCCTCCCAGGCACAGCTCGCCACGGCTCCCGCATCGACGCTCCTGGCGAGGGTGGGGCCTCCGTAGGTCTGGAAGGGGCCTCCCAGCGGCCGGAGGACGCGCACCGGTCCCAGCCGTCGGCGCTCCAGGGCCCAAGCCCCCACCAACCGCTCGGCCTCGTACACCAGCGCAGCCCGTGGACCAGGACGCCCTGGCGCGATGCGGGCCAACACCTCGAAGGGCACAGAGACCCGCACGGCACCGGCCTCCAGGGCCCGCCAAGCGGCCCGCTGAGCCACCAGCGCCGGAGCTCCCTGCACCACCGTGGCCCTCACCAGGTCACCTGGGCAAGGACGGTGGCCAGCTCCCCCACCATGCGATCGTGGCTGAAGTGAGCCAGCGCCCGGGTGTGGCCCACCGCCCCCATTCGCGCGCGCAGCTCGGGGTCATCGGCCAGCCTGACCACCGCCTCGGCCATGGCGTCCACGTCCCCCACGGGCACCACCAGCGCGCAGGCCGCGGTCAGGAGCTGATCGGCGCCCTCGGTGTGGGTGGCCACCACCGGCAGGCCGGTGGCCATGGCCTCGATGGTGGTGAGCGGCATGCCCTCCCAGTCCGAGCAATTCAGGTAGATGTCGGCCACCCCGAGGATGTCGGGGACGTCCATGCGCAGCCCCGTCACCAGCACCCGGGACTGCTGGCCCTCGTCGACCACCCGCTGGCGAAGCTCATCCTCGAGGGAGCCGTCCCCCGCGATGACGAAGCGGAGCCCGGGGTGGGACTCGGCGAGGCGCGCGCTCAGGGCGATGACGTGGTGCTGCGCCTTCTGACGCTCCGTGCGTCCGATGACGGCGACCAACACGTCGTCGGGGCCCGCGCCCAGCTCGGCCCGCAGGGCGCTGCGCAGAGGATCGGGACGGGCGGCGAGACCACGGCAGTCCACGCCGTTGTGGATGACCGAGCAGCGGCTGGACGACAGACCACCCGCCACCAGCTTCTTCTTCACGTCGGGAGACACGGCGACCACGTGATCGGCCACCCTCATGAGACGACCCACCGTGGCGTAGCGATCCTCGGGCCAGCCGTGGGCGACGTTCACGATGGGCACCCGCCGCTGGAGCTGGGCTGCGCGAGCGATCCAGGTCACGGCCAGGGAGTTGCCCACGATGACCGCCGGCTCGTGCGTGGCGATGAGCTGACGCACCAGCGCCGACACCTTGGGCAGGGCCCCCCGCACCCGGCGAAGGGGCAGCTCCACGTGTGTCACCCGTGGGTCGAAGTCGGGCACGAGCTCGCCACCCGAGGATCCCACCACCACGCGGACCCCGTGTTCCGCGAGCCAATTGGCCACCGTGACCACGTAGCGCTCGGCACCTCCGGTCCCCAGCGTGTTGATGAGCAACAGCACCGAGCCGGGGGGGCGCACGTCGAGGGGCGGGACGGCGTCGAGGCGGGCGAGCATGCCATCCACCAAGGCCCGCACCGCGGCAGAGGCCTCCGGGGGCGGGCAGCGTCCCACGCTTCGATCCGAGACCTCCGCGCTGAAGGAT
>JAERSX010000533.1 GCA_016845285.1 Deltaproteobacteria bacterium
CCTCGGCAGTCGACCTCGTAGGGCACCCCTTCCCATGGCGCGGGCATCCATGACTGCGTGGGGGCGAGGCTGAGGTCGAAGAGGCCGACGTGGGCACGCTCCCCGGCCGGACCCGACGTCCGCAGCGGGGCGGTGGGGATGACCTCGAGCCAAGGACCGCCGGTGTGGCCCAGGCGCTCCTCGATCCAGGGGATGGCCTCGCGCTGCATGGCCTCCGTGTAGCTGTGAGGCCCTTCCAGGAACTCGAAGCGAGCACTCTCCGGCAAGCCCGCTGGCGGAGCACCAGGCACCTCCTTGAGCCAGAGAGATGGCACGGGCAACGCGGCCACCACGGCTGCGTCTGGCCCTGGAAAACCGGGAAGCTGGTCGCAAGCACAGCCCGAAGCTCGGGGCTCTCGGGGCAGCGGGGGCACCGCGGCGAGCACCACTCCGTCGACGACCGGCTCGAGGATGGCCAACCAGAACGCCTGGACCGCTCCTCCCGAGGCTCCGGTGGCCACGATGTCTTCGTACCCGAGCGAGCGAAGCAGGCTCACGCCGGCTCTCAGCCCCGCGAGCTGCAGCGCGAGGGCGCTGGTCCCGCCCGCGAGGAGCCAGGCGCGGGCGTGCGCTCCCTCGGTGAAGTGCACATCACGCCCCGTGCCGGCCCACTCCTCCATGCCGGGCGTGTCGACAGCCAGCACCGTGGTGCCCCGAGCCGCGAGTCGATGCGCCACCTCCGCGACCTCCGCGGCAGATTTCCCCTCTCCAAAGTGCCCCTGGGCGACGAGCACCGCGCCCGGGCCGGGCTCGAGGGGCGTGAAGAGTGCACCGCCCACACGGAAGCCTGGAGCCGCGTCGAGGGCGACAGGCTGGACCTGGTAGCCCGGTCCGGCCCAGGTCGACCCGTAGGCTGGAGCGGGGTCGGGCCCGGGGCCTGGAAAGCGGAGCGCCGCCTGCAAAGCGCTGCGTTCGGCAGGCTCCGGGGGTGCCGTGCCGGGGTCGAGGGCCGTGCCGCTGCAGGCCAGTGTCATGAGCCACCACACGGCCGGAGGGTACCCTCGCGCCGCGCACCCTCGGGTGCCGGAGCCACCGTGGGAAGTGTGCAGATCAGGGTCGCGGCCACCTCTTTGGGCCTGGTCGTGGCGTCGTTGCTCCTCACCTGGCCACTGGCTCAGGTGGGTGCCGAGGCAGTGCTGTCGGCGCCTGATCAGGAAGCGGCCACCCACATCTGGGGCCTGTGGGCCGCCCTCCGAGAAGGCACATTCGTCGCCCTGGACACGCCGCTGCTGGCTTGGCCCACGGGCGTGCGCCTACCCCTGGTCGACCCGGGCCACCTTCCATGGTTCGCGCTCGGCAACCTCTGGGGTCCGGCCGCAGGCTACGCCGCCGTGCTGCTCGTGGGGGTCTGGGCCATGGGGCTCGCCGGTGCGCTGCTGGCGCAAGAGGCGGGAGGCAAGCCCTGGGTAGGCGCACTCGTAGCCATGGCCTGCCCCACCCTCCTGGCAAATGCAGCCGATGGCATGACCGAAGGCTTCGGCGTGGGCTGGGTGGGGATCCAGCTGGCCCTCCTCCTCCGGGCGGTACGGCTCGGTGGCGTCACACGCGGGGCTGCCGCCGCCGCCGCCCTCGCCTGGTGTGCTGCGGTGGGACCCTACAACCTCGTGTGGGCAGCCCTCATCGACGCCGCCCTCGGCGTGAGCTTGCTCATGCGTCGGCGCACCACCGAGCTGAAGCGCGCACTCGCGGTCGGTGTGGGAGCACTGCTTGCGGCCACTCCGCTGGCCTGGACCATGCTCCAGGGTCGGGGCGCTGAGCTACCAGGAAGCACTGCACGCGCCGGGCTGCCCGCCATTGTGGAGAACCCCGCGATCTACCGCGGCGGAGTCCAGACAGGCGCCGACCTCCTGGATGCGTGGCTCCCCGTGCAGCTCACAGGCCACGAGGCCGACATCAGCCACACCACCTACCTGGGCCTCGCGCTCGTGATCCTGGGGGTGCTTGCCGTGGTGCGCGACCGGGGCCGCTGGCCATGGCTGGCAGGGCTGCTGGCCATGGTGGCGCTGTCTTGGGGGCCGTGGATGACCATGGCCGGTGAGGTCCTGCGCCTCGGGGAGCGACCACTCCTCGGACCCGCCGGTCTGCTCATGAACAACGTGCCGCCCTTCGATCGCATCACCCGGTGGTACCGAGCCGGGGCCGTCGCGACCCTCCTCCTTGCACCCCTCGTGGCCCTCGCTGCCCGCGACTGGAGATCAGGACGCCTCGCGATCCTCGTGGGGGTCGTGCTGCTGGAGGCAACCGTGGCAGCCCCTCTGGCCTGGCCCCTCCGACACAGCCCGCTTCCTGATGCCACCCCTTACATCCAGCTCGAGGGACCGGGCGCCATCCTGGAGCTCCCCCCCGCCACCACCGGGCCGCCGCCGAGAGGGCACTGGCGGGACCGCATCGGGGTACTCCAGCCCCAGGTGGGCCGCCCCGTGGGGGGAACCATCATGAACCTCGACGCCTCGAGCGAGGCCCGCACCGCCACGGCCGCCATCAAGACGCTGATGCGAGATGGTGCGATGTCGGAGGCCACCCGTGCCCGAATCGTGGAGCAGGGGTTTCGCTGGGTCTCCTTCTTGCCGGCCTACCAGCCCGTGCCCCAGCCTGCACGGGCCCATCTGGAGGCCTGTCTGGGGCCCCCGATAGCCCAGACCGATGAGGTGTGGATCTTCGCGCTGGAACCCATCGGGCCGTGTGAGGGTCTGCACTCCAGGGAGAGCTTGACACCTCTACCAGCTGGTTCCTCACCTCCAACCGATTGACACAGGCGGGAGGGCACACTACCTCCACCACTTATCCGGGCGAGGGCCGCCAGGTACCGACGGTCCCCCGCGGAGGTTCGATGCGAGTCGTCTGCGACAACTGCGGCGCTACCTACAAGATCCCTGAGCACAAGCTGGTGAAGGAGGTCAACAAGGCCACCTGCCGCAAGTGCGGTCACCGAATGCTCATCCGACGCCACATACAGGCGGCGGCTCCCTCGTCAGCCATCGCGAACGAGGAACGCACTCTCGTCACGAGCGCTGCCGACATCGAGCGCAAGGCCCGAGAGCAGGCCGCAGCTGCTCAGGCCAGCCTGGACAAGGCCAGCTGGAACCAGGGTGTGGCGGTGGATTCTCCCGAGGCTTGGGGCGACGATCAGCCCACGCAGGTTCAGCCGGCACCGCAGGCACCTGCCGCGTCTCCGGCCACGAGCCCCGCACCTGTCGAGCACGCCCCTCAGGCCTACGCGGAGCCCCCCGCAGCTGCGCCTCCAGCAGCAGCGCAGCCTGCAGCACCCGCAGCGGCCTCGGCCCCCGCCGCCTCACGCACCCCCACGTCTGCGCGGCCAACCGCCGCCCGACCTCCGGCCAGCGACACCCACGATCCCAGCGGCGACCTCACCTGGGCGCTCCTTGGGGCCTTCATGGCCATCGCGGGCGTGTTGATCCTCGGAGCAAACTTCGGTGGCCACGGGCTCGTCCGCTTCATCGGTGTGCTCTTCGCCATGGGCGGCGCACTCTCCGCGATGTTTGTGCTCATCACGGGCAACCGGGGCCGCCGAAAGGCCCAAGTGGTCGTCTCGTTGAGCTTTGCCATGATCTTCAGCATCCTGGGCGCCGGTGCCATCCACCTCGCCCACATGGGCCTTGCAGGGGTCGATGGCATGGCACGCTCCGGCAGCGATGCCTTGGCCGCAGCTGCAGCCGCAAAGGAAGCCGAGGCGGCTGCCGCCGCGACAGCTGCAGCCGATGAAGCAGCGGAGAAGGAGGCCGCAGCCAAGGAAGCAGAGGCGACCGCAGCTGCTGAAGCGGCCGAAGCCGAAGCCGCCGCCAAGCCCACGCCAGACGACGAGGGCGAAGGCGACGACGTCGCCGAGGACATCATGGCTGCCGCCGAGCCCGCACCGGCTCCGGTGCCAAGCAGCTCCCGCAGCCGGTCGACCAGCAGCCGCTCCAGCACCCCCACACGCGGCAGCGGTTCAGACCTCGTGACCAATTCCGGCTCGAGCTCGAGTGGGAGCTCGAGCAGCACATCGAGCTCCAGTCGCTCGAACACCGCCAGCTCCAGCTCGCCCAGCAGCAGCTCCTCGCGCGCGAGCACCCCGAGCAGCAGCTCGTCGACGCGCTCCAGCTCCCCGAGCTCCAGCACCTCCTCTCGGTCCAGCTCATCGAGCAGCTCATCGAGCAGCTCGTCGAAGAACGAACCGGCCATCCCGCTCACCGTCGTCGACACGATGATGCGCAACAACGGCAAGGTGAAGCAGTGCTTCATCGACGAGAAGTCGCGCACGGGCTCCTTCCCGCGCCGCGTCGAGGTGAAGTTGACCATCCAGAGCTCAGGGCGTGTCAGCTCCGCTCGTGTGGTCACCAGTCAGTACAAGGGCTCCGACCTCGACGCATGCCTCGGCAGCGCAGTCCGCAGCATCACCTTCCCGTCCTTCGACGGTGAGCCCTTCAACCTGACCTACCCCTTCGTGC
>JAERSX010000534.1 GCA_016845285.1 Deltaproteobacteria bacterium
CCACCATGCGGCTGACCCTCCTCCTCGGCGTGGCCATGGGTCTCTCGGTGGCAGCCCTCACCCAGGTGCCGATCGGTGGCTTCGCGGTCATCGTGCTGTTGTTGTGCTGCTCGGCCGTGTTCTCGGGCTCTGAGACAGCGCTCTTCAGCCTCCAGCCCCTCGACCGCAAGGCCCTCACAGAAGCGGGCCACACCCGGGTCGAGCCCCTCCTCGCCCGTCCTCGCCGCACCCTGGCCTCCATCCTCATCGGCAACGAGTTCGTCAACGTGCTCCTGTCGACGGTCTCGGCCGGCCTCGTGCTGAGCGTCGCGCCGGACCACCCCTGGATCAACATCGTCCTGCTGACGCCCGTCCTGTTGGTCCTGGGCGAGGTGCTCCCGAAGGTCACGGCCCTCCGGTTCAACCGGCGGATCGCCACGCTTGTCGCGCCTCCATTGACCCTCTTCAGCGCGGCGGTCGCCCCTCTGCGCTGGCTGCTCACGGAGGTCGCCGACCTCGCACTCCGCCTCACTGGAGGGAGCAACGCACCACGCGACCACCAGCTGCGAGAGTCCCAACTCCGCGAGCTCGTCGACCAAGGCAGGCGGGAAGGCGCCATCGGCCAGATGGAGCAGGAGATCATCTACCGGGTCTTCGAATTCGGTGACCACGCGGTGGTCAAGCTCATGACCCCGCGCCCCGACGTCTTCAGCCTGAACATCGCCACGCCGTGGGAGGAGCTGCTCGCGGCCACGCGCAAGCACGGCTTCAGCCGAGTGCCCATCTGGCAGGGCAGCCCCGACAACGTCGTGGGCATCCTGCTGGTCAAGAAGCTGCTGCCCTTGCTGCTGGCCAGCCGTGCAGCCGATCAGGGCCCTCCTTCCCGACGTCAGCTGCGAAAGCTGCTCCTTCCGCCGCGCTTCGTGCCCACGCTGAAGCGCGCCGATGCCCTCATCGACGAGTTCCGCGCCGACCGCTCGCACATGGCCATCGTCGTCGACGAGCACGGCAGCCTCGCCGGTGTGGTGACCCTCGACGACCTGCTGGCCGAGCTCGTCGGAGAGCTCCTCGACGAGACGGATGAGGCCGCCGACGAGATCACCGCCATCGGCCACGGGATCTTCACCGTGCAGGCGTCCATGGACGTCGACGACTTCGAGGCGCACTTCGAGGTGACCTTGCCCGAGGGCGACTACCACACCATCGGCGGCTTCGTGCTGGCCCTGGCCGGGGAGGTCCCGGAGAAGGGCGCCGAGGTGACGTGGGGCGGGCTTCGGTTCGTCGTGAGCGGCCGTGAAGGGGTGCGCCTCACCGAACTCAGCGTCACCCGTGACCAGGGGGCCACGTGAGCGACGGTCGCCTCATCGCCATCCTGGCCACCTGCATCCTCACCGAGGGCTTCTTCTCCGGCTCAGAGATCGCCCTGGTGTCGGCAGACCGCTTGCGCCTGCGCACCGAGGCCCAGGGGGGTAGCCGCAGCGCTGCGCTCGCGCTCAAGATGCTCGACTCCCCGGCCCGGACCCTGGGCATGTGCCTCATCGGGACCAACGTCAGCACCATCACGGCAGCCACCGTCGCTGCCTTCCTGGTGTCGCGCCACTACGACGCTCCCGAAGCCGTGGCCACCTTGCTCGTGGTGCCGCTGACGCTGACGCTCGGCGAGATGGTGCCGAAGACTCTGTACCAGCACCACGCGAACCGCATGGTGCAGCTCATCGTGTTCCCTCTGCACAGCATCAGCACAGCCTTCACGCCCGTCCTGTGGCTTCTCACAGTCATCACGAACGCCTTTGGCGGTGACGATCACAGCCGTCCGGGCATCACCCGGGGCGAGATCCGACTCCTCCTCGACGACGCCGAGACCGAGTCGATCAGCGCCTCGGACCGGGTCATGATCAACCGGGTCTTCGAGTTCAGTGAGGCCGTGGTCGAGGACGCCATGGTCCCGCTCATCGAGGTCGTGGCTGTGTCTTGCGACCTGAGCCTGGCCGCCGTGGCCCAACGAATGGTCGACTCCGGACACTCCCGTCTGCCTGTGTTCAAGGGTCGCGTCGATCACGTGGTGGGGGTCATCTTCCACCACGACCTGCTCGTGACCGAGGACTGGGATCAGCCCGCCACCGAGGTCATGCGTCCGCCGCTGTTCATCCCCGAGACGAAGGCCGTCGACGACCTCCTCCGCGAGCTGCGGCGCAAGCGCCAACGCCTCGCCATCGTGGTCGACGAATACGGCGGCGCCGTCGGCCTCATCACCGTCGAGGACCTCCTCGAGGAGATCGTCGGCGAGATCGAGGACGAGTCTGATGTGGCCCGGCCCATGCTCAGCCGGATCAGCGAGCGCGAGTGGAGAGCGGAGGGGCGCTCGGAGCGGGAGCACCTCGAGGAAGCCTGCGGCCTGCAGTTACCAGACGGAGACTTCGAGACCGTGGCAGGCTTCATGCTCTCGGTGCTCGGCCGTGTGCCCCGCGCTGGAGAAACCGTCGAGCACGGTGGCTTCACCCTCCAGGTGGGCAAAGCCACCGACCGTGCCATCCTCGAAGTCATCCTGAAGCGACGCAGTTGAGCCCGGAGCCCACATGCAAGCCGTTCAGCTGGAGGCCGACTGGGACCCACGTCCCGACTACCCACTGACCGATGAAGAGCGACGCACCCGAAAGGCCCGAATGGCCTGCGGCGTCTTCCGAAACCCACGACTGGTCAATGTCACACTCCCCTCGCCCGACCCGGCACCGCACGAGGTGATCGTTCAGGTCCGGGCTTGTGGAATCTGCGGGTCAGACACGCACTGCTAC
>JAERSX010000535.1 GCA_016845285.1 Deltaproteobacteria bacterium
AGGGCGCCCAGCGCGGGCAGCACCCAGCTGCTGTCGGGCACGTGCAGCCCCAGGCCGGCGTGCCAGTCGGCGAGCTGGACCACGTAGTAGTAGCCGTCGAGGCCCGTGGGGTGGGGTGTCTGACCGAGCCACCAGGCCCTCAGGCCCAGCGAGGTCGCGGTCAGCGCGGCCACCGCCAGGAGCGAACCCGGCGTGGGGGAGGCGACCGGTGGCGACTCAGTAGGCGTTGCCGGCCCGCTCGTAGGCGCGGCGGGCGCCGGTGCGGTCGCCGCGAGACTCGAGGATCTGCCCTCGCAGCCCCAGGAGGCGTCCACGCTGGCTGTCGCTGCCACCGGCCACGCCCAGGCCGCGGGCCACGTAGGCCAAGGCGAGGTCTTGGCGACCGTTGTTGCGTAGCAGGTCGCCGATGGCGTACGCCGTGTCCATGACCACGTTGGGATCGGCGTGGGCCATGAGGGTGTCGAGGGCGCGGACGGCGCCGGTGATGTCGCCGTCGGACAGGGCTTGTGCTGCGGCCTCGTCGGCGGCCCGGACCTCTGCGTAGAGGCTCCCGAGGCTGGACCGCGACGGGCTGGCGCTGGAGCGGACCGCCTGGGTGCGGAGGCTCTGAAGGTCGACGGCGCGTGAGCTGTCTGCCATCCCCAGCCCGCTCCCCGTGTTGAGCAAGGCGCCGGTGTTGGACAGGTCGCTGTCGTCGTCGGCCTCTTCTTCGAACTCCTCTGTGCTCCCAGTGGCCTCGTCGGCGTAGTCGGCGAGTGCGTCGAGCGCTGCTTCTGGAGCGGCCTCGGCCTCGGCGTAGCGTGAGTCCTTCAGCTCCTTCTTCTGCTTGAGCGCGCGTGCCTTCTTCGGGGCGTGCCCGCCTCTGTCGGCCTCATCGGCCCGTGAGCGGCTGGAGGTGCTTCGGCTGGCCGACTCGAGCTGGATGCTCTCTGTCTCGTCCTCGGGTGCAGCACCCTGGTCCCAGCCGAAGGCGCTGCCGTCCAGGTCGCTTGGAGCGGCGGCGCCGGAGCTCATGGCCCCGCCGGAGGCGCCGGGTTGGCTCGACTCACGCGGGGGGGCCGCTTCGGGGCCGGCGGTGTCGAAGGACGGGGCGGCCTCCATGGCGGTGCTGGCCACGGTGATGGCTGCAGGTGCAGGTGCAGGTGCGGGTTCCGCGGCAGCGAAGGCCTCGTCGAGGCTCGAGGCGGTGCTCGTCTTCTGTCCGGCTACCTGGCCCTCGAGGGCTCCCTTTCGAGCGATGGGGTCTGCACGGCGCTCCTCCCGCTCGACCATGGGCGCCTCCGCCATGTCGTTCGGGGAGTGGAACATGGTCATGCTGGGCACGGCGACGATCAAGGCCAGTGCTGCGACGGCCATGGCGCCGATGCCGGTTGCGGCCCACCAGGGGCGGCGGCGGCGCTCGTCGGCCAGGGAGACCACGTTGGTGCCGGGTCGATCGTCGTCCTCCGTGTCGTCGAGGGCCACCGGTGGCGCCGACGACGGGTCGGGCCTGACAGGCAGGTCCACCACCTCTCCACCCCGGGCGAAGGGCCCGTCCTCGACCGCGTGGAAGACCTCGTCGAGATCGACACGCGGAGCAGGTGCCCGCTCGGGTCGCAGGGCGTAGATGGCCTCGGCCACGTCGGCGTCTACGGCATCCGTCGGCTCGGTGCCCAGCGGACCATCCAGCCAGTCCTTCAGGGCCTCGGCGGCGTCGAAGGCCACGGGAGGCAGGCTGTCCTCGAGGTGGTCCTCGGGCAGCAGGACGGGATCTGGCGCGTCTCGCTGGTCGTGGCCGCTGAGATCGTAGGGACCCGTCATGCCCACCAGCGATCCGAGGACGGTGGGCTCGTCTTCTTCGGGAAGCTGCGTGTCCTCTTCTTCGGAGAAGTGGCCCTGGAAGGGGCCGGCCTCCACGCCGGAGAGGATGTCGTCCAAGGTGACCCGCGGTGCGGGTGCCCGGTGGGGCTGCAGGGCGTAGACCGCCTCGACCACATCGGCCTCGAGCTCGCTCGGAGGCTCGGGCAGCAGCTGGGACTCGCGGCGCTTGCGAAGCCACGCGGCGAGCTGCTGTGCTGGGTCGACGGAGGTCATGCGAGGAAGAGGTCCTGGGCCTGGGAGGTGCTCGAGAGAGTTGCTGGTTCAGACGTCCTGGGAGGGAGAACGCTTCAAGGTGGGTAGTGCTTACGAAATGCTTTTGCGGCGCGGTGCAGGATCACGTCGAAGTTGCCCACCGTGACGCCGAGGACCTCGGCGCATTCCTGCCGTGGTCGCTCCTCGATGAGGCGCAGACGCAGGGCCTGGGCGTAGCGCTCGTTGAGTCGGCTGAGCGAGAGCTCGACCTCACGCTTGGTGTCGCTGACCTCCACGCTCCGATCGGGAGCCGGCGGTGGCTGCGACATGGTCCGGTCGATTGTGTCCGCAATGCGGTCGTCGTCCTGCTGCCTGCGGGCCTTGCTGTAGGCCCGGTAGACATCGATGGCGCGGTTGATGGCGATCCGCCGCATCCAGAAGAAGATGCTGCGGCCTTGGGGTTGGTACTGGCCGATGCGCTCCAGCGTGAGCCGGAAGGTGTCCTTCAGGACATCCTCCGCGAGCTCCCGAACGGGGAGACGCGGCAGGATGGCCTGCCGAAACAGCTTGTCGCCGTAGAGCTCGTAGAGTCTGGCTGCGGCCGCGCGATCCCCCCTCTTGAGGCCTGTGACCAGCACACGCTCTTCGTCGGGGGATGCCAGAGAGGCGTCTGGCGCGCTCAAGGGCGCCTCCTTGGTCACCCGTCCCTTCAACGGGACGGAACGGGTCATTCTTACACGCTCCCGAGAAAAGCGTTTCCCTGGAGGCTGGGGGCGACTCAGCTTAGGGGGGAGGCCATGTTCGCGACCTTCCTGCTGCTGACCGCCCTGCTCGCTGGACCCGTGGAGGCTGCTGAGGTGGCCGAGAGTGAAGACGGCGTCTTCCAGCTGGTGCTGCCCGAGGACTGGTGGATCGACGGGGACGTGGTTCGCCACGCCAAGGACCCCTTCGAGGTGCGCCTGCGCGACACCTGGCCGGTGGCCCCCGATGGCTACAAGGCCCAGCTCACCGCCATCGCCAAGGACGCCGAGGCGGGGGCCTCGTCGGGCAGCTGGGCGGGTGGCGTGCGCGGTAGCCTGCGCGGGGCCTGCATCGACACGCGCGGAACCGTGGGCTTCAACGTGCGGATCGCCACCTGGTGTCTGGTTCAGCTCGACGACGACCACGCGGCCCTGCTCACCCTGCACACCCGCAACGTGCTGCACGGGACCATCTACGGCTCGCTGCTGCAGGGCCTGCTCCCTGACGTTCGCGCCACCGGCAAGCGTCCCAGCAAGCCGCCCAAGGCGGTGGCGGCTCCCGAGCTGCCCGAGCCGGAGCCCATGGCCACGCCGCTGGTGGCCACCGACTGGTACAAGAAGAACCCGGCCAGCGAGTCCCCGGAGGCCCCGGCCGCGGCTCCCCCTTCCTCGCCGACGTCGACCGCCCCCGCGCCCGTGGTGACCGCTGCGCCTGCCGGTCCCTCGCTGGGTGCCCTCGGATACGCGTGTTCTCAAGGCCGCTGGAACACGACATCGGGTGTCGACGACCTCCGGGTTCACTGGAAGGGGAGCACCCAGGAGCTGCTCGCGACCTTCACCGTGC
>JAERSX010000536.1 GCA_016845285.1 Deltaproteobacteria bacterium
CGCCGGGGCCTGCCAGGGCCGACGCGCTGGGCGACGACCGCGACGACGACGACGGGGGCTCGTGGCGTGCGCTGACGGTGGACCTGGAGGGAGGCGACGACCACCCGGGCAACTGGTGGCGCATCGAGATGGCGGACAACGCAGACTTCGAGGGCGCTCAGGTGCGCGCCAGCCTGTCCCAGCCCGCTCGCTACTTCCACGGTCCCTGCGACGACGATGCTGTCGCCGCCGACGAGCCTGGCGAGACCTGGGTGCGCGTCACCACCGTGGACGCCGCCGGCAACGAGGCCGAACCGCAGGTCGTTCACTTCGACGGGCCCACCGGTGGCACGGGCGCGGGGAGCACGGGGTGCAGCACCGTGTCGTCCCGTCCCGGGCCCCTGGCCGCCATCGCGGGGCTGCTGGGCCTGGTGGCGGTCGGTCGACGGCGGCGCTGACGGGCGCGTGCGCGGGGCCACCCTGCGTGACGGTGAGGGCGAAGGCGCCGGGGAAGAGCCGGCCGACACCCCTCCGCCGGACCGTGTGTGAGTCCGACCAGGCCTGGGCCCTCCGCCCCGCGTCACAGGGCGGCTGACTCAGTAGCTGGCCGTGAACCACGACCCGGTCTGAAGTCCGGGAGCCACGAGGACCCAGGTCTTGTCGTAGCCCGAGTCAAACACCTGGACGGACGTGGCCCCATAGGTCGAGGTGTAGGTGGCTCCATCCCAGTGGCTGGTCCCGGTGCTGGTCCAGCTGGCGGCGGAGGTGGGCCTCAGCCAGACCGGGCCGCTGTCTGGCCACGGGGCCGTCGTGCGTTCCTGCCGGGCCTCGACGATGCCGGAGCGCAAGGCGAGGTGAGCGGGCAGCCAGGCCGAGCCGCTGATCCCGCAGGACGAGCTCATCTGGAGACCGCTCACCTGGAGCCCAGGCCAGTCCCATGACGCCGCCAACGTGGTCGCGCCGCAGCTCCCATATTGGGCGTAGGAGGACTGCTGGTCGAAGCTCAGCTTCTGTGCAGACCAGGCGCAGGCGCTCGACGTGGCCGTGCTTCCGGTTCCGCGCGTGAGCTCCACGGTTCCGGTCACCGAGGTGAAGCTGCCCTGGCTCGAGACGGACCAGCTCGCCTCCCAGCCGCAGGTGAAGGGACCATCTCGGAAGCGGTGCTGACGGGCCTGACCCTGTCCCGAGGTCACGCGAACCCGCGCCACGCGGGTGCAGGCACCCACGCCCATGCAGTCCTCGTCGTCGCAGTCGATGTCGCCGTCGAGGTCGTCGTCGAGGCCGTCGTCGCAGACCCACTCCGTGCAGGCAACGCTGCAGGCCGCCTCCTCGCAGTCCACCAGCCCGTTGCAGTCGTCGTCGACGCCGTTCAGGCAGACCTCGGTACCGGACGGGCTCACGTCTGCATCGCCGTCGTCGCAGTCGGTGTCGACCAGGCTGACGCCGTCCCCGGCGTCGCAGGCTCGGCCCACCCGCTCCTCGGAGCCGTAGCCGTCACCGTCGCTGTCTTCGTATGCCACCTCCATGGTGCCGGTGGAGGTGCTCGGGTCCTCGTCGTCGCTCAGCCCATCGCAGTCCTCGTCGATGTCGTCTTCGTCGCAGACCTCGCTGGCGCCGGGGTTGAGGTCCGGGTCGGCGTCGTCGCAGTCGCCGCCCTCCTCGGCGGCGCCGTCGGGCCTCTCACAGGCGATGACCTCGGTGGACCCGTAGCCGTCGCCGTCCTCGTCGGTGTACCAGGTGGCCCCATCGAGGCTGTCGTCGGCCTCGTTCACCAGCCCGTCGCAGTCCTCGTCCACATCCGCGTCGTCGCAGACCTCGGCGGCGCCGGGGTTGATGTCGGGATCGGAGTCGTCGCAGTCGCCGTCCTGGTCCGCCGTCGCCGCGTCCGTCGCGCAGGGATCGATCTCCTCGGCGCCGTAGCCGTCACCGTCCGCGTCCAGCCAGGCGCTGCCGTCCTCGCAGGCCTCCTCCTCGTCCTCTTCCCCACAGCCCGGAACGAGCCCCCAGCATCCCAGGTAGGCGACAATGCGCATCGTACGTCGCATACACTCTCCGTCCTTTGACAGCTCACAGGGAGGGGGGGCCACTGTCAAGTCATCCGCCAGCGCTCGGCGCACGACCACGTACCACCAGCTCCCCCTGCCCCTGTTGCCGCCCAGATCGTGGCGACGGTGCCCCAGCTGTCGGAGCTCGTGTACCACTCCACCGTCGTGTGCGAGGTGTACTGCTGAACGCTGGTGCCGCGGTACAAGAGCGGCGTGGAGCAGCCAGAAGCAGGGGGGCTCGTCTGGTGACAAGGCCGCCTCTGCTGGCCTCTCGACGGAGCCGCTGGGTACCATACGGAGCCCCACGGGCTCGAGGCATGCATGGCCAAACCCGACGATCTCTCTGACGATCTCTCTGACGATCTCGAAGAGGTCCAGGAAGACGGGCCAGAACCGGCCCCTGGCCGACGCACTCCTGAGAGGCAGCAGGCCCGCGGCCGACGACGCTGGCCGTGGGTCGTCGCTCTGCTCCTCGTCGTGCTCCTCGTCGTGCTCGGCCTGGGCGGCCT
>JAERSX010000537.1 GCA_016845285.1 Deltaproteobacteria bacterium
CACCCTGACCATGGCCCCGGGCGGCGCGGCCGACGTCGCGAAGTCCGTCCCCGAGCTGATGATTCCCAAGAACGTGGGAACGAGCCTGGCGCTCAAGCCCGCCGTCGACAAGGCCTTGGCCGAGCCGCTCACCGACCAGAACGCGCAGAGCGTTGCCGGCCCGCCGGCGAAAGACGTCACCTGGAAGCAGCTGCGCAACCACCCCGCCTCGAAGCTCGCCGACAAACTGCGAGAGTCCGGCGACAACGGGCTGTGGGACAAGGGCCGCTCGGGTGCCAATGCGGCCAACATCGGCGGGCGCGTCTACCAGGAGTCCTACAAGGGCTTCTGGGTCAGCTACACGTTCAAGGCCCGCGGCCAGGGCGTCAGCTCGTACCAGTTCCGCTCCGATGCGGAGTGGTTCGCCGAAGTCTACGGCTTCTACTACATGGACCGGCTGCCGAAGAAGCATCCGCTCTACCCCTGGCTGAAGGGCCAGGAGCCCCCGACCCGCTGAATCGAAGTAGGGCGCGAATTCAAGCTCCGAGGCAACCCGATGTCCTTCTTTCTCCCCATCCAGCCGCCGTGCCCCTCGTGCGACACCGAGTCGCCGATGGAGCTCGTGCTGAGCGTCAACGCCGACCGGCGCCCGCAGCTGCGACTGGGCATGCTCGACGGCACCTTCCAGCGCCAGACCTGCCCCGCCTGCGGCGCGACCTTCCGGCCCGAGCCCGAGTTCATCTACCAGGATGTGGGCCGCGGGCAGTGGATCGCGGTCGAGCCAGTCGACAACCTCGCCCAATGGCAGACGCTGGAGGACAAGGCCTACGCCACCTGGGACCGCGCCTTCGGGGACCGCGCTGGTGGGCCAGCTCGAGAGATCGGCGAGGCGCTCACGCCCCGTGTGACCTTCGGCTGGCCGGCCGTGGTCGAGAAGCTCCTGTGCGCCGAGCACGGCATCGACGACATCCACCTCGAGCTGATGAAGATGTCCATCATCCGCATGGGCGGCTCGGTGCCCATGGACGACACCACCGAGCTACGGCTCGCGCGGGTCGAGGGCGACACGCTGGTGCTCGGCTGGATCGAAGCCAAGGCGGAGACGCCGGTGTCGATCATCGAGATCCCGCAGTCCGGGCTCGAGGGCTACAACACCGAGGCCTGGGCCCCACTGCGCGCGCAGGTGAGCGCCGGCCTGTACGTCGACATGAACCGGCTGCTCGCCGGCGCCTGAGCCCAGCGGCTCACCCCCTGTCGTCGTGGGTCAGGATGATCTGCTCGAAGGCCATTGGGGCGGATAGCGAGCATTAGCGGGTTCGGCCGAGTACATCTCGGTCACGCTAGCTCGGCGCGGGCCCGGTTTGGTTCGCTGGCGGCGCCGAGGCCACGCTGAGGGGATGCATCCGGCCGCACTTGGTGGCGTGGAGGCCGTCTTCGCGAGCCCTTGTAGGTGTGCCGACGCAGCGGTGCCCACGAAGACGCCAGGAGGGTCCCGTATCCGGCTTCAGCCGGCGAGGGCGCTCGAGGTGGGGGGCGCTCTGGCGTGCGAGGTACAGCCGCACGGACCATGGGAAGGTGAGCACCCACTGGCGAACGGGCACCTGAGGGAACACGCGGTCTACGCAGTGAGCCGCGCGGGAGGCCATGCCGGCGCACCGCCTCCACCATTCACTGCTGGATTGACCTCGTCGCCGCTCCTCACAGAGTGGCGGCGAGGCTCTGTCTAGATCAGATGATCCCGTGCAGCGGTCCGCCCTTCGCGAAGAGCGTATCGACCCGGGCGGTGACAGCCGGGTCTTCCACGAGGCGCGGCGCGTGGTGGGGCTTGATCCGGGCGTCGACGACCAGGCTGCCGTCACAGCCCCAGTGCTTGTCGGTGATCTGCTCGTCCACACCGAAGAGATCGTGGCTCGGGTTGGAGCGGGTGAAGGTGACCCAGAGGAAGTCCTCGAGGCGTCGTGCGCTCTCGTCGAGCGAGTCCACCAGGACCACCAGGGGCCAGGGCGTGGCCTGACCTCGGAAGGGCGCGTGGGCCGCCAGGGCCTTGGTGAGCAGGTGTGCGCCGCCTGATGACCACTCGGGCCCCTCCACCATGAGCACGCCCGGCAGGGCCACGGCCGCCTCGCCGAAGGCCGAGGGAAGCTGGAGCTCGGGCAGGCGGGTGCCGAGCTCGCGCCGTACGGGACCAGCGGCAGCGAACACCACCTTGGAGCCCTCGTTGAGGCCGGTGCCCGAGTAGTCGAGGGTGTCGATGGTGGTGCGGGTCTGGAAGTGCAGATCCCGTCGGGTGTCGATGCGCCGCAGCACATGGCCGATGAAGCCGGCGAGGTCGTGGATGTCGAGCTCGCGGTCGTCCTGGGTGGCCGCGATGAAGAGGTACTTGGCCAGCGAGGCCTGGTTGAAGCCCAGGATGGCGTTGGCCTGGGTGAGCAGCTCCTGCGGGGTGCGCTCGCCCCGGTAGGGCACGTAGCGCTCGCTGCCGATGGCCAGCAGCAGCGGATGGACACCCGCCACGTCCACGGCGTGGGTCTTGAGCACGCCCGGCAGGGAGACGGGCACCATGGGCCGCACGAGCTCGCCGATGAGCTTGCCGAAGATGCTGTCTTCCTGGGGCGGGCGCCCCACCACGGTGAAGGGCCAGATGGCGCCCTCTCGATGGAAGACCTTCTCGACGCGCATCACCGGGAAGTCGTGGACGAGGCTGTAGTAGCCGAGGTGGTCGCCGAAGGGGCCCTCGGGGGCGAGCTCGCCGGGGTGGATGGTGCCCACGATGCAGAAGTCGGCCTCGGCCGACACGAAGTGGTCTTGCCAGCGGCCCCAGCGGAACCGCCGCCCGGCCAGCATGCCCGCGAAGATGAGCTCGCTGAGGCCCTCGGGCAGGGGCATGACCGCCGCGAAGGTGTGGGCCGGGGGACCGCCCACGAAGATGCTCACCCGCAGGGGCTCACCCCGACGCCGGGCGGCCTCGGGGTGGACGCCGATGCCTCGGTGGATCTGGTAGTGCAGGCCGATGCGCTCGTCGGAGTACTCGTTTCCGCCGAGCTGCACGCGGTACATGCCCATGTTGCCGCCCATGGGCCCGGGCGCGTCGGGGTGCTCGCTGAACACCTGGGGGAGCAGCACATAGGGCCCCCCATCCCGCGGCCAGGACACCACCTGGGGCAGCTGGGAGACGGTGGTCTCGTGGGCCAGCACCTTGGGCCGCGAGACCTTCATGGGCAGCGACATGAGACCGGTCCACGGCGTGCCCAGGTGGCTCAGGGGCTGGCGGAGGAGCTCGGTGGGGTCGGCCTTCACACGCACCGCACGCT
>JAERSX010000538.1 GCA_016845285.1 Deltaproteobacteria bacterium
GCGACTTCACCCGGGTGGCCACCCTGTCCCTGGGCGACATCCCCTCCGACGACTTCGGCTGGGGCTGGTACCTGTCGGGCGACGCCCACAACGACTTCGCCCACCGCATCTACAGCGACACCCAGGCCAGCGAGGCCATGGCCGACTACGTCGCGTACCACACCGCGCAATTGGCCTACTTGATCGGTGTGCTCGAGCAGATCCCCGACCCGGCGGGCGGCTCGCTCATGGACCACACCCTCATCGTCTTCGCCAGCGAGATGGGCGACGGCTGGCACGGCTACCAGAACTGGAACGCCCTCACCATCGGGGGCGACTGGGCCTGGCAGACGGGGCGCTACCTCCACTTCCCGGACGCCACCACCTCCCCCTTCTCCCTGGCCCTGCCCGACGGCAGCTACTCCTCGGGCGCCGGACTGCCCCACCAGCACCTGCTCGTGAGCGTGGCCCAGGCCATGGGGCTTGCCGACGACGTGGTGGGCATGAGCGAGCTCACGGCGAAGTCCGGTGAGCGCTGGTCACTGAGCGGCGGGGTGCCCGGACTTGTGTGATCGGTGCAAAGTGATCCCAAAACCGTCACCTACAGCGTTGGAGCACCGCTCTTAGTAAGGTGGGACCCACCAGGAGTCCCTCATGCGGCAGGTTCTCTGCCTCAGCTTGCTCGTGGCGTGCAGCGACGACGCACCGCCCGCGACGACCGAACCGGGTCAAACGGGTCTCACCGATCACGACCGCGACGGCTTCCTCTCCGACGAGGACTGCAACGACCGCAACGACCAGATCTACCCAGGCGCCCTCGAGATCTGCAACGACCAGGACGACGACTGCGACGGTGACATCGACGAAGACGTCAAGACCGCCTGGTACTACGACGGCGACGGTGACGGCTACGGAAACCCCGAGACCTACCTGACGCACTGCGATCAGGTGGAGAACGCGGTCACCAACGCCAACGACTGCGACGACGAAGATCCCGACGTCAACCCGGGCGCACGCGAGACCTGCGATGGGCTCGACGAGAACTGCAACCTCATCGCCGACGAGGGCGTGCGCGGCACAAAAGAGGAGTGCCCCGCGGAGTCGTGTCTGGAGATCTTCGACGACGGCCGCGAGATCGACGGCGACTACTGGGTCTGGTGGGACGGCGAACCGACCGTGGTCGAGTGCGACATGCAGACCAGTGAGGGCGGCTGGACGCTGATCCTCCGCAACGACATGAAGAACGACCTCGACCCGGGCTGGGAACCCCCAGACCTCTCCGTCTGCGGCTCCTGGGGCACCATGCTGGGGGGCTACGAGCTCACCTCCGACGAAGAGATCACCAACGACCTGTTCCTGGGTGGTGTGCCACACAACCAGCTGCACGTCAGCATGACCTACACCGCCATCGACATGTGGAACGGCGACACCGGCTACGTGGACCTGGACGGCGCCGCGATCTTCGACGAGGCCATCGACAACAGCGACAGCGCAGATGGCCAGGTGTGCGGCAGCGAGGGCGGGGGCGACAACACCAAGGACAGCCAGCACAGCGTGGATGCCATCGTGGGCCACACCGGCGAGTCAGTGCTCATCGTCGCCGGCAGCACGCTGAATGGATCTGCCAGCGAGGCCAGCTTCGGCATCGACGAAGTGGAGGTCTGGATCCGCTGAGGCGGGCACCCTCGCGGTGAGGTGGTCTGGCCCCACAGGGACACCTTGTGCCAGCATCGGTCCCATCGCTGCGTTCCTGCTGATCTCGCTGCTGCTGCTGCCGGGCCCTGTCTGGGCTGCGGGCGGTGGGGCGTCGTCGAGCGGCAACACCAGCCTGGTGCTGGTTCTGCTGGGGGTGTTGGCAGCGGCCTACCTGCTCACCCACTTCGTGGTCGAGCGCCTGCAGCAGCGCTTCCTCTTCGTCACGGGCATCGAGTACGTCATCGTGGGCGTGCTCCTCTCCCCGGTGGTCGCTGAGCTGGGCTCGGGGGCCAGCCTCGCGCCGGCCGTGGCCTTTGGTGTGGGCTGGGTGGCCCTGCTGCGCGGCACCGAGCAGAGCGTGGCCCTGCTCCAAGACAGCCCGAGGTTCTCGCTGCGTGTGGCCGCGCTAGACTTCGTGCTCACGGGCTCGCTGATCACCGTCTGCGCCTGGGCTGCCTTCACGCGGTGGCTCGAGGTCGACACCGCGCAGGCCCTACAAGTGGCCGCCATGATGGGCTGTGCGGGGGCCGCAGGCTCCACGTCGGCCACGAGCCTGTTGAGCGCCCGCTTCCCCCAGCTCGCCGGCGGCTTCCTGCCCACCCTGGCCCGATCTGCTCGCTACACCGAGCTCATCGCCATCGGCGGTGTGGGGGTGATCCTCGCGGTCTTCCACGACCAACCCCTCAACGCCCCCGTGGTCCTGGGCCCCTCGGACTGGGTGCTGCTGACCCTCGGACTGGGCGTGGCCCTCGGCTGGCTCTTCTCCACCTTCGTGGGCGAAGACCGCTCCGACCACACGGTGTTCCTCGCCATGGTGGGCATCATCTCCCTGGCCACTGGCGCCGCCCTGTTCGTGGACCTCTCGGGCATGGCGGTGAACCTGGTGCTCGGCATCGTGCTGGCCAACACCGCCTCGGGCGCCGGCCTGCACACCACGCTCATCCGCACCCGAAAGCCCATGGTGCTGACCATGCTGGTGCTCGCCGGGGTGCTCTGGCGCCCCGTGCCCTGGGTGGAGGGACTGGTGGTGGTGGGCGGCTACATGGGCCTGCGAGTGGCGGGCAAGCTGGTGGGGAGCTGGCTGGCCAGCGCGGGCACCCCCCTGCGGGGCGACCTCGGCCGCGGTGGGCTGGCCCAGGGCGACGTGGCCCTGGCCATCGCCCTGTCCATGCGCCTGGTGGTCGACGACTCACCCCTCGTCGACCTCGCGTTCACCGCCATCGTCAGCTCGGTGGTGATCTTCGAGCTCATGGCCTCTCGGCTGCTCAAGGGGCTCCTCGTCGACGCCGGTGAGCTGCGTCAAGATCAAGACCTGCGACCCCGCGGCATGGAGGCCGGAACATGAGAGTCGTCGTCGTGGGCGTAGGACGTGCGGGCCGGGGCGTGCTCGCCACCCTGTTGGCACAGCACCACCTGGTCACCGTGGTGGACAACGATCCGAGCTCGGTCGCCTTCGTCGAGGAGCACTTCGATGTGGGGATCGTGGCCGGCTACGGCGCCAACCCGAAGGTGCTCGCCGACGCAGGTTGTGCCGACGCCGACCTCGTCGTCGCCCTCACAGACCAGGACGAGACCAACCTCGTGGCCGCACAGACCGCGCTCTCCCTGGGCGCACGTCGCGCCATCGCCCGGGTCCAAGGTGAAGGCTGGGCGGACCTCGGCGGCGGCGACGGGATCCAGCCGGGCGTCCTCGGCGTGAACCTGGTCTTCCACCCGCGTGTGCTCGTGGCGCGGGAGATGGCCCGGGTCGCCCGCTCACACGGCGCCCTCGAAGTCATCGACCTCGCCGAAGACGCCATCGAGGTGGTCAAGCTGCCGGTGGCCGGGTCCAGCCGCTACGCGAGCAAGGTCTTGAGCCGCCTGGGCCTGCCCCGCGACATGATCGTGGGCGCCGTGGTGCGCGACGGAGAGCTCTTCGTGCCTGGCGGAGCCGACGTGCTGCTGCCCGGCGACGAGGTGTACCTGCTGGGCCGCCGTGAGGCCATCGACGCCGTCCAGGAGCACATCACCGATGTGGCCGTGGCCGGACGCGTGGCCATCGTGGGAGGAGGCGTGACCGGCTTTGCCCTGGCCCGCATGCTGAGCGGCATGGACACCCGGGTCATGCTCATCGACAAGGACCCCGACGTGGCCGAGCGCCTCGCCGAGGAGCTGCCCAAGGTCACCGTGATCGTGGGCGACGGCACCGACCTCGAGCTCATGCGCGAGCACCGGGTCGAGGACTGCGACTTCCTGGCGGCGGTGACCGAGGACGAGGAGGTCAACCTGCTGGCCGGTCTGCTCGCGAGCAAGCTCGGGGTCAAGCGGGTGGCCACCGTGGTCCACCGCACCGAATTCCACGCCATCTACCACCAGATCGGCATCGACGTGGTGCTCTCGCCCCACACCATGGCCGAGGAGCAGGTGGTCCGGAACTGCCGCGACGAGCTCGTGCGCAGCCTGACCGTGCTGGGCGGCGGCGCGGCCGAGGTCGTCGAGCTGGTCGTGGGTCCCCAGGCGCGCATCGCGGGCAAGACGCTCATGCAGGTGCGCTTCCCCCGAGGCGCCATCGTCTGCGCCCTGGTCAAGGGCACGGGCGTGGTCGTGCCCCGGGGCAGCGACATCATCGAGCCCGGCGACACCGCCGTCGTGCTCACCACCCCCGAGGCCTTCGACGCCATGGCCTGGCACTTCAAGAAGGGCCTCTTCTGACCATGGGCAGCAGCCCCGCCACCCATCGCGTCGTCGCCCGCCCCGTGGGCATGGTGGTGCTCGTCGCCACCGCAGCCATGGTGCTGACGGGGCTCGCGAGCGTGGGGCTCAGCGTCGCGGGCGAGCACGGCTCGCTCCTCGACGCCCTGCCGCTCTGGCTCTCGGCGCCCCTCGGCGTCCTGCTGGGCCTCTTCCTGCTCTACTGGGGCCGCGACATCCCCCGCGACCAGGCCATCGACCGGGGCCACGCCAGCGTCGCCGTCGTCGCCATCTGGACCCTGCTCGGGGTGCTCGGCTCCCTGCCCCTCATCATCGGCGCCGGCACCGGGCCCGCGGCTGCATTCTTCGAGGCTGTGAGCGGGTTCACGGCCACCGGCGCCACCGCGTATGGCGACATCGAGGGCACGCTCAGCCACCCGCTCGTGCTCTGGCGGGCCGTCATGCACTGGGTCGGCGGCATGGGCGTGGTCCTGCTCTTCGTGGCCATCCTGCCCAACGTCGGCGTGGGCGGGAAGAACATGTTCAAGAGCGAGATGCCCTCGGTGCAACAGGGCGGGCTGCGGCCGCGGGTGTCCGAGACGAGCGGGGTCATCTGGCGCGTGTACGTCGGCGTGACCATCGCCTGCGTGCTCACCTACCGGCTGCTGGGCATGGACGGCCACGACGCCCTGGCTCACGGCCTGAGCACCGGCGCCACCGGCGGCTTCTCGACCCGCGACGCCTCGCTCGGCGCCTTCGAGAACCCCGCGCTGGAGTGGGCAGCGGCCTTCTTCATGCTCGTGGGCGGGGTAAACTACGGCCTCTACTACGTGGTCATCCGCACCCGGAAGCTACGGGTCTTCACCCGCTCCCTCGAGTTCCGCACCTACGTCGCCATCATCTTCAGCTTCAGCCTCATCCTCACGCTGCTCTTCCTGCCCCTGCACGGCGATGTGCTCACGGCGCTCCGCTACGCCGTCTTCCGGGTGGCCACGAGCCTGACCTCGACGGGCTTCGGCATCGACGATCACGCCGTCTACCCCGGCCTTGCCCTGGCGCTGATGGTGGTGATGAACTTCGTCGGCGGCTGCGCCGGCAGCACGAGCGGCGGCATGAAGGTGGCCCGCCTGGTGATCCTCGCCAAGGCGGCGGCCGCCCAGGTGCGCAAGTCGATCCGCCCAGCCGTGGTCCAGGTGGTGCGCCTCGACCACCGGCCCGTGAGCAAGGCCGTGCTACTCGACGTCGCGGCCTTCTTCTTCGTGTACCTGGCGAGCATGGTGGTACTCGTGGCGCTGGTCGCCGGCATCGACGGCGTGCCCCTGCCCACGGCCTTCGGTGCCGTGCTCAGCGTGCTGTCGAACATGGGCCCCAACCCCTTCTACCTCGGGGCCGACAACTTCTCGGCCTTCAGCGCGCCGGCCAAGGTGTTGCTGAGCTTCGGGATGATCCTCGGCCGCCTCGAGTTCTTCACGGTGCTCGCGGTGCTCACGCCAGAGGTATGGCGGCGATGAGCGCTCCAAGCCAAGGCGAGCACGGGCGCGGTCACGAGCGGGTCGACGTGGTCCGCAAGGTGGCCATCGTCGTGGTGTTGCTGGTGGGCCTGGTGCTGCTGCACCGGGTCGTCGGCACGCCCACCGAGGCCATCGACCCCCGTGGCCTGCTCGCCCTCGGCTTCGTGGTCCTGGCGTCCTACGCCATCGGCGAGCTCGCCGAGATCATCAAGCTCCCCCACATCACGGGCTACCTCCTCGCCGGCCTGGTCCTCGGTCCATCGGCGGCCCACCAGCTGGGCGCGCTCCTGCCGGCCGGCATGCTGCCCGCCCCCTTCGATCAGGGCGTGCTCAACGAGGCCGTCATCGGTCAGCTCGGGGTCCTCGACACCCTGGCCCTGCCCTTGATCTGCTTGACGGCAGGCGGCGAGCTGGACCTGCCCCAGATCCGCAAGACGCTCAAGACCCTGGCGTCGATCATCGGCTCCCAGGTCGTCCTGCTCACGCTGACCTTCATGGGCTTCGCCTGGGTCATCGGCGGCACCTTCCCCGCCATCGCCCTGCCCGCCTTCGAGGGCGTGCCCACGGGGGCCGTGCTCGCCCTGGGCGGGGTGCTGGCCAGCCTCGCCGTGGCCACGAGCAC
>JAERSX010000539.1 GCA_016845285.1 Deltaproteobacteria bacterium
GACATCTCGCTGGCCAACAGCGTCGGCTACTACGGCCCCCACGAGCACCTCCTGCGCAGCTCTCCCGGCCTGCGCGCCCGCGCCTGGCAAGGCTGCCAGGCCGGTCGCTTCACCATCGGCATCGAGTCCGATGGCAAGGTCAAGGCCTGCCCCTCGCTGCCCACCGTGCCCTACGTGGGCGGCAACATCCGCGACCTCACCCTCGCGGAGCTGTGGCACGAGCGACCGGAGCTGCGCTTCGCCCGCGACCGCACCACCGACGAGCTCTGGGGCTTCTGCAAGGGCTGCTACTACGCCGATGTCTGCCGGGCGGGCTGCTCGTTCACCACCCACTGCTTCCTCGGCAAGCGGGGCAACAACCCCTTCTGCTACCACCGTGTCCAGGCCCTGGCAGAGCAGGGGGTGCGGGAGCGGCTGGTGCAGGTGGAGCAGCCCGAGGGGATCCCCTACGACTATGGCCGCTTCGAGCTGGAGGCGGTCTCCCTGCCCCAGGCCACGGGGTGACGCTCACGATCGTTGGACGCTAGCTGGCCTCTGCGTCAGCAGGCAGCCCTCCTTCATTTCCCTTCCTGCATGAACCAACACATGGCACGAGCAGCCGAAGAGCGGTCCACATGAAACTCTTGCTCATCTCCCTGCTCTCTCTCACGAGTGCCTCCCACGCCGATGAGGTCGCGCACCTGAAGGTCGCTCATTGGATCACACACACACCGAAGATCGTTCTCTGCAACGGCATCAAGATCCCCGACAGCGTCATCGTCGAGGCTGTCAGCCGGTGGAAGAAGCGCGGCGTCAAGATCGGTAGCATCAGCAGAAAGACCTGCAAGGACATCCCCAACCGCGGCGAGATCGCCTTCTACATCGACGACAAGGTCGTGGGCTCACATTCGGGGTGGACGGTCAGGAGCGTCTTCACCGACACGACCGATGTTGCGTATGCCCGGATCTGGATCAGATCCGACAATGTAGACAGCCTGATCCTCGTGGAACATGAGCTGGGGCACGGCTTGGGGTACACAGACACCCAAGCTGCCGGGCACATCATGTCAAAGAAAGGGGCGATCTACTAGCGCAGGCCTGGTGCAGGCCCACAGGCCGCGGAAGGTTGGAGGGCTCAATTCAAGACGCTGGGCGTCCCGAACCCGCTGGACACATCCCCCTCGGAGAACAAGATGTCAGGAGTCCAGCACTCCGAATCACTGGTGTCGAATCGGGTCTGGATCAAGAACTCTTGGGTCTGGTCGAAGCTGGGCTCACCCCAGATGTTGCTTCCCGTGGAGTCGGCAAAGTCGGCCATGGGCACGGCCGTCGCCTCCCCCCACGCATCGTCTGCGCTCGCCCGCTCTCGGGTGTAGAGCTCACTCTCGCCTGAAGCCTGGCGGTGGTTGAAGACCAGTCGGGTCTCGGCATCGTTGGCCCAGATCTGGGTCTCGTAGTTGGTGGTGCCCTCGATGTTGACCGGGTCGGCATAGATGGGATCCTCATCGGTCCCCCCGGTGCGCTCTCCGAAGACCAGCAGGTTGTCGCCCTCGGGCGTCTTCTCCCACAGATAGAGGTTGCCCGACGAGACCTCCTGGATGTCGTGGCGATAGTGACTCCTGTCTTGGTCCTCGACGCCATAGACACCGGGCAAGGCGACCGGGGTGCTCCAGTCAGCGTCGCGATCCGCACGGGTCGCTCTGTAGTTGCCCGTGGGGCGCAGGCCCAGGTCCTCGTCTACGCTGTCGCCGTCGAGGTCGGAGACCGTGTTGAAGATGATCTCGGTCTCGTCTTCGTTGAGCCACATGCAGCACTCCATCCCCAGGCTGTTGATGGGCTCGCCGAGGTTCTGGGGCTCCGACCAGGCATCTCCGTCCCACTCCACGAAGTAGAGATCGGTGTTCCACTCGAGTCCGGGGGTGCTGATGTGGCCAGCAAGTTGCTCGGCTTCGGCATGACTGCAGTCGTCGATGGCGGAACGCCCATCGAGCACGCTGGGCGACAGGGGAGAGTGCAGGAAGTAGAGGCGGTCGCCGGCGTAGTTGATGAACGTGGAGTCCAGATAGCCGCCGTCGTGGATGGACTCGGGCAAGACGTGCTGACCGAATTGTCCAGACCCCGGGGCCGTGTCCTCGGTTGAGCCGGGGTTGCAAGCCACAAGCACAAAGCCCACCGTGGAGCAGACGAAGAGTGCGGTTGACTTTGAAGCTTCGCTGGTAAAAGTGCTCATTCTGGGCACCTTAGCAGCAGCCGGCCGTATCGGCAGGCCCGGGCTCTTCAGTCGCAGGGCCACTCGCCCAGGTCCAACAGATTGTCTCCCTCGTCACACTCGTCGACCTCCTCGTCCGGGTCGACCACCAGGGCCACCTTCCCGTCCCCCCACTCCTCACGCGTGAGGGTGAGCGGTGCCGCGACCATGCCCTCGCCCGCCACGAGCACCCCCGACTCCGCCTCGGCCACCACGCCATCGCCCTCGGCCAGCAGCCTCAACACGAAGCCCTCGGTGTCGAGGAGCCCCGCGTTGCCCGCCCGGAGGTAGACGTCCACCGTGTCTTCGGAACAGGTCTCGAGGCAGTACTCGGGGTCTTGAGGGACGAGATCGGCCAGCCAGTGGGACGGCCCCAGCTCGGTGCCGCCGGCCCGGAAGTTGTTCCAGGTGAGCCAGTTCTCCTGCTGTGTCTGCGGAATGGAGCCATCCGAGTTGACGTTGGTGATGTGGTAGGCGTGCTGGTTCCAGACCACCCGCGAGGGGGCCCAGGAGCCACTGGCATCTCCGATGACGGTGATGCCGTTCCAGCCATCGCCGCTCGAGTTGGTGGAGCCCAGGATGATCTCGGCGGCCCCGTCGTTGTCGACGTCGGCGATGACCGGGTACTCCCAGGCCGTGCCGTGGACGTGGTCGTCGTTCTGGTAGATGACCGAGCCCGTGGCCCCGTCGAAGACGTAGAGCGCCACCTCGTCGGCGAAGACCACCTCGGCGGCACCGTCGGCGTCGAAGTCGAAGACGCTCGAGCCCGTGGCCGAGGACGAGTTGTCGGTGATGGCGGCGCTCCAGAGCACGCTGCCGTCGTCGTCGAGCACGCTGTAGTTGCTCTTGCCGGCCACCCCCACCTCGGGGAGCCCGTCGCCGTCGAAGTCGGCGATGGTGGGCGAGCCGCCGCCGCCCGAGCCCGTGCTGGTCTCCCACAGCACGGTGCCGTCGGCCTCCCAGGCGTAGACCTCGCCCGAGCTGTGGATGGTGGTGACGATCTCGGGCTCGCCGTCCTGGTCCATGTCGCCCACGGCACAGAAGCCATCGGCCAGGCCGCTGCTGGCCAGGGTGCTGCCGTCGCGAGCGTAGACGGTGTTGCCCGCCACGATCTCCATGAGACCGTCTCCGTCGAGGTCGACGGGCAC
>JAERSX010000540.1 GCA_016845285.1 Deltaproteobacteria bacterium
GTCCAGCCCGTGGCCCTGCACGAGGCCACCCGCCATCGCTACCTGAACTACGCCCTGTCGGTCATCACGGCTCGAGCCCTGCCCGACGTCCGCGACGGCCTGAAGCCCGTCCAGCGGCGCATCCTGTACGCGATGTTCCACAACCTCGGCCTCCGCCCGGAGGCCCGCTACCGAAAGAGCGCGGCCGTCGTGGGCGAGGTCATGGCCACGTACCACCCCCACGGCGACAGCTCGATCTACGAGGCGCTGGTGCGCATGGCGCAGCCCTTCAGCCTCCGACATCCCCTGGTCGACGGGCAGGGCAACTTTGGCAGCATGGACGGCGATGGTGCCGCCGCCATGCGGTACACCGAGTGCAAGCTCCGCCCCCTGGCGGTCGAGCTCCTGAGCGAGATCAAGCAGCGCACGGTCGACTACCGGCCCAACTACGACGGCCAACACTTCGAGCCTGTGGTCCTACCCGCGCAGTTTCCGCAGCTCCTGGTCAACGGCACCGAGGGCATCGCGGTGGGCATGGCCACCCGCATCCCTCCACACAACCTCGTGGAGATCATCGACGCCTGCATCGATCTCATCGACGACCCCCAGCTGGGCTCCGCTGAGCTCTGCAAGCACGTGCGCGGCCCCGACTTCCCCACCGGCGGGATCATCCTCAATGAGCCCGGCGAGCTCCAGCAGCTCTACGAGAGCGGCGGTGGCCCCGTTCGGGTGCAGAGCCGCTGGCACACCGAGAAGGCCAGTCGACGCACGCTGGTGGTCATCACGGAGATCCCCTACGCCGTGAACAAGGCCACCCTGGTGGAGAAGATCGGTGGGCTCGTCGCAGACCGCAAGGTGCCCCAGATCCTCGACGTCCGCGACGAGTCGACGGACGTGGTGCGCATCGTGTTGGAGGTGCGCAAGGCCCACGACGCTGCGCCGGCCATGGCCTACCTCTTCAAGCACACGGCCCTTCAGACCAACTACCACGTCAACCTGACCTGCTTGGTGCCCGGCAACGCCCAGGTACCCGAGCCGAAGCGCTGCACGCTGCGGGAGATCCTCCGCCACTGGCTCGACTTCCGCTTCGAGACCGTGCGCCGCCGCTTCGTCTACGAGCTGGAGAAGCTCAGAGAGCGCATCCACATCCTCGAAGCCCTGGCCATCATCTTCGACGAGCTCGACGAGGCCATCCGGATCATCCGAGCCAGCGAGGGCAAGCGCGACGCAGCCGAGCAGCTCATGGTCCGCTTCGGCCTCGACGATGTGCAAGCCGACGCCATCCTCGAGCTGCGCCTCTACAAGCTCGCCAAGCTGGAGATCCTCTCCATCCTCGAGGAGCTCGAGGAGAAGCAGGCCGAGGCCAACCGCATCGCCGGCATCCTGGCCAGCGACGAAGAGCTCTGGAGTGTGGTCCGCACCGAGCTCCTCGAGATCCGGAAGCTGTACGGGGAGGAGCGCCGCACGGTCATCGGCGGCGACGAGGCCCCCAGCCTCGACTTCGACGCCTCCGCCTACATCGTGAGCGAACGGGCCTACGTCATCGTGACCCGGAACGGCTGGATCAAGCGTCAGGCCAGCTTCACCGAGGTCGAGAAGATCCGCATCCGAGAAGGCGACGCCATCGGTTGGATCGCGCGGGCCAACACCCGACGCACCATCACCTTTTTCTCCAGCCTGGGTGCCGCCTACGTGCTTCGGGTCGACGACGTGCCCTCCACCACGGGCTACGGCGACCCGGTCCAGAAGCACTTCGCCTTCAGCGACGGCGAGCGCGTGGTGGGGGTGGCCGTGCACGACCCACAGGGCCTGCCAGCCATCGACGACGAGCAGCGCCGCCAGGCCAACCTCCGCGAGGAACCGCCTCCTCCATATGGCGTGGCGGTCACCCGGAAGGGCCGCATCCTCCGCTTTGCCCTCGCGCAGCACAACGATGTGTCGAACAAGTCGGGCCGACGGTACGCCAAGCCCGACGGTGCCGCCGACGCGGTCGTCGCCGTCTACGTGGCCGGGGGCTCCGAAGAGGTGAGCATCGCCAGCGAACAAGGGCGGGCGCTCACCTTCCCCGTGCTCCAAGCCAACTGTCTCAAGGGCGCCGGCAAGGGCGTCACCGGCATGAAGCTGCGGCCAGGAGACTTCGTCCTCGCCTTCGAGCTCACCAGCCACCGACTCCAGGGAGCCACGGTCACCACCAACAAGGGCCGGGAGGAGGTGGTGCGTCCCAACAAGTACCGGGGCTCACGTGCTGGTCGGGGCAAGGTGGTGCTCAAGCGTGATCGCTTCGTGAGCTGGGCGCAGCCAATCCTCCGCCTCGATCAGCTCCATGCCGAGGCCGAGACCGACGACGACCAAGCTGGACTCCCCCTCGACGGGAGCAAGTAGATGCCCGCCACCTACACCGCGAAAGACATCGCTGTTCTGGAAGGCCTGGAGCCCGTGCGGAAGCGGCCGGGCATGTACATCGGTGGCACTGGCAAGGACGGTCTGCACCACCTCGTGTGGGAGGTCGTCGACAACGCAGTCGACGAGGCCATCAATGGCTACGCGTCCACCATCCAGGTGGGGTTGAGGTCCGATGGCCGCACCATCGTGGTGAGCGACAACGGTCGCGGGATTCCCGTAGACCTTCACCCACGTCTCAAGATCCCGGCACTGCAGGTCATCCTCACCACCCTCCACGCTGGCGGCAAGTTCGACAACGACAGCTACATCACCTCTGGAGGCCTCCACGGCGTGGGCTCCAGCGTCGTGAATGCGCTCTCCGAACGCCTGGTGGCCACCGTCCGCCGCGACGGCAAGGAGTGGCAGCAGCGCTATCGCCGCGGCAAGGCACGCACCGAGCTCAAGGGCATGGGGCCAGCGCGCGGCAGCGGCACCACCATCGAGTTCACCCCCGATGTCGAGATCTTCGGTGAGTACGAGTTCGATCCCGAGCTGATCGTCGAGCGCCTGGAGGTGAGCACCTTCCTCAACAAGGGGTTGCGCATCCTCTTCAAGGACGAGGGCACCGGAAAGAAGGTGGAGCTGCGCCACGACGGCGGGGTGATCGACTACCTCGAAGCCATTCGAACCAAGGTGGAGGCCACCAACACCACCGAACGCGCCTTCACCCTCGAGCGCACAGAGGCTCCGCGCATCGACGTGGCGCTGAACTGGACCGACGCCCCCCGCGAGCGCTTCCACAGCTTCGTCAACGGCATCCCCACCCGCGAGGGCGGCACCCACGAGCAGGGCCTGAAGGACGCCATCGTCAAGGCAGTGCGCGGCTACATGGACGCCGCTGACGTGAGCCTGCCCCGCGGCCTCAAGCTCACCGCTGAAGACATCCGTGAGGGCGTCTTCGCCATCTGCTCGCTCTTCCACCCAGACCCCCAGTTCCAGGGTCAGACGAAGGACAAGCTCAACAACCCCGAGGCCCGCGCGCTGGTCGAAGGGGTGGTGCGATCCGAGCTCGAGCACTGGCTCCTCGACAACCGCACGGCCGCCGACGCCATCCTCCACCGCGTGGTCATGGCGGCCAAGGCGCGACAAGCCTCTCGAGCCGCGACCGAACAGGTGCGCCGCAAGTCAGCCGTCAACCGGCGTCTCAACCTCCCAGGCAAGCTCGCCGACTGCAGCAATTCAGACCCACGGGTCTGCGAGCTGTTCATCGTCGAGGGCGACAGCGCCGGCGGCTCGGCCAAGCAGGGGCGTGACCGCAAGACCCAGGCCATCCTGCCCTTGCGCGGCAAGGTCCTCAATGCCGAGCAGGCCAGCCTCAAGAAGGTGCTCGGCAACAACGAGCTCTCCGACATCGTCAAGGCGCTGGGCTGTGGCATCGGCGCCGACCTGAAGGCGGAACGACTTCGCTACGGCAAGGTCATCCTGCTCATGGATGCCGACTCCGACGGCCACCACATCGCGACCCTGCTGCTGACCTTCTTCTTCCGCTACCTGCGCCCGCTCATCGATGCCGGGCACGTCTACCTCGCCCAGCCACCGCTGTTCCGCATCGAGTCGGGCAAGCAGACCTGGTGGGCCCTCGACGAGGGTGAACGAGACGCCATCGTGCGCAAGCTGCCGCCGCGCGCCAAGCCGCAGATCAGTCGGTTCAAGGGGCTGGGCGAGATGATGCCCAAGACGCTCTACAAGACGACACTGGACCCCGAGTCCCGTCGCCTGCTTCGTGTGACCATCCCCGAAGGCAAGCAGATGGAGACGGAAAACGTGATCGGCGATCTCATGGGCAAAGACCCGGCGATGCGCTTCAAGGCCATCACCGAGTGGATGAGCTTGGTGGACGAAGTCGACATCTGAGCGACGGGGCCGCCGCCATGAAGCGGCCCCCCCGACCGCCGGCTGGCGCTACTCGCCGCCCTCGGCAGGGGCTGCCGCCTCACCCTCGGCGGCGGGGGCTGCCGCCTCACCCTCGACCGTCACCTTGATGGTGGCAGCCAGCTGCTCGCCGTAGGACCGATGGGCCAGGTCGGCGAACTGCATGGTGAGGGTGTGCTCGCCTGGGCTGAGCTCGAGCTCTGTTTCCACAGCGCCCGTGCCGTAGTGGATGTGGGTGTCGTCCTTGGGCACCGGAGTGCCTGCAGCGATGGGGCCGCCGTCCACGATGATGTGGTGGTGACCGCTGTTGGGCGTAGCGTCTGCCGCCGGCTTGACCTCCATGCCCTCCACCGCGAACACCACCTTGACGGGACTGCTCACCGTGGCACCGTCTGCGGGCTCGGTGAACATGGCCTTGGCGCCTTCGGGCGCGGCCACGAAGGCACCGGCGTCCACGGGCTCTGCGGGAGCCGGTGTCGTGGCAGCCTCAGCTTCCCCGCCGTCGGTGGGCGGTGGAACCGGCGGATCTGCCGGCAGCGAAGGAGGCTCGTTGCCGCAGGCGGCCGCGAAGATCACCGCCGAAAAGAGGGCAAAGCGGGTCATGTTTGCTCCCATCCAATGCAAGTACGAAGTGCGCAAGCGCGCATCATTCCACGATGAGCGAACCACGCATGGTGGCGTAGTGGCCCGGGTAGGTACAGATGAAGGCGTACTCACCCGCGGGCAGGTCCATCAGCAGGGTGGTGGTCTCGCCCGGGTTCACGAGCTTCGAGGCAGCCAGCACGTCCTCGTGCTCAGGAACCCAGTCGTTGCCGGCACCGGCGCCGATGGCAGCCTGTCCCACGGCGTCTTCGGAGCCCTTCTTCACGATGACCACATTGTGGACC
>JAERSX010000541.1 GCA_016845285.1 Deltaproteobacteria bacterium
GCTCGGGTCTGCATCTCCGCGTCGTCGAGGCGAGGGATGGTGTAGGGGATGCGGTCCATGGGTCGCTCCGGAGCCGGCGAAGGCTATCCGGGAAATCGGCGTCTCGGTGCGCTCGAGCCCTCGGGGGACGCTCCCGCCATCGAGTGGCTCCCGGAACGAGTGGCGTGCCCGGTGCCGCGTCGATCGAAGACGGACACGGTGCGCGCGCCCTTGGCCTCGAGCTTGGCCTGGAGCGCTCGCCAGGCGGCGCTGTACCGGTAGAAGGGCACCGCTGGGTAGAGGTGATGGAGCAGGTGGTAGTTCTGGCTGAGCAAGGGGATCGTGAGCCAGCGCTCCCGGAAGTTGACCGTGGCACGGAAGCGGTCGTCCCGCACCTGATGGGGGCGGTGAGGCAGGTAGTCGAAGCTGAACGCCAGGAAGGCGATGGCGAGGCGAGCGGGGATCAACCACCCGAACAGGGTGAGCTCCCAGGCCGGCGTGAACAGCAAGGCCACGGCCAGACCCTGGAGGACCACGATGGTGAGCACCGACTCGGTCCACTCAGCGCGCGGCCGGCTGCGATCGGGCAGGTAGCGCCAGTAGTAGTGGAGATCCTGGGTGAGCCATCGAAGAGGGAGCGTCCAGGTGGGGCCGCGGCCCGCCCAGTGATCCGGGTCATGGACCGGATGGTTGGTGTGGCGATGGTGGCTGAGGTGGAGGTGCCGAAAGGCGGTGTAGGGAGCCATGAGTGGCAGGCTGCAGAGTCGTCCGACGATGCTGTTGATCAGGAGATCCTTGCCCACTGAGCGGTGGGTGGCATCGTGGAGCGGTGTGAAGCAGACGAAGGCCGCCGTCGCCGACAGCGGCACGGTGACCAGCCAGGGCAGGGTGCCCGTGGCTCCCAGGGCCAGAGAGCCCGACCAGGCGAGCACGGCCACTGCGCAGAGAGAGACCGTGGGCCAGGCCACGATGGGGACGCGGAGCAGGCTCTTCGTGTCTTGCATCATGTCCATAATCTACTCGTTGGTAGGTTAGGGTGCAAGATGGATGTCGAGGGGATTGGATAGTCTGCGAGGCGGAGGGTGGATGCGCGTCGGGATGCTGTTCTTGCTGATGGGCTGCAGCGGACAGCATGCGCCTGGGCCCGGCGGTGGCGGTGTCGGGGCGGACGACAGCGCGGCGGGCCGTGACACCGACTCGGGGGACCCAGACGAGCGGGCTGGGCGTACCTGCGTCGATGGCCGCACCGACCTGGGGGCCGGCGCACCCGAGGTCTACGCTCACCAGCTTGCCGGCGACTACGTGGTGGTCGAGGTGGAGAGCGAGGTCTTCGATCCCTTCTTCGTGATGGTGAGCTACCCGGGAGACGGCACCCAGGCCTACGAAGACGGTGCCCCGGTCGTCGTGACCGTGCAGCCCTCCCTCGATCTGACGCCCATGTGGAACCTCGATCCCAAGGGGTACTTCCCGCCCGAGTACGGCATGGTCGAGGTGCAGGCCGTGATGCCGGGCTGGTCGGTACGCGACCGCAGCACAGCCGGAGAGCTCGACTTCGGCGGGGACGCGTCGGCCGCTGCGGTGGTCGAGGCCATGCGCTTCGCCACCGGTCGGGCCACCACCGTCGAGGGCTGGACCATCGATCAGCTGGTCGCCCAGCCCGTGTGCACCGCGCCCATCGCCATGATGGCCACGTCCTCCGGCGGCATCACGGGCACCCGCGCCCTCGAGCTGGCCGAGGCCGAGCTGATCGCCGATGTGTTGGGCTTTGCTGGCTACGAGAACCCCAGCTTTCCCATGGTCACCGTCCTCGACCTGGGCAGTGTCTGGATGGACCCGGATCGCGAGACCGACGGTGACGGCAACGGCGCGAGCTGGGACGACGGGCGCAACCACCACGTGGACACCGACACGTGCGATGTGAGCGCCTGCGAGGCGGACTGGTCCACCCTGGCCTGGGACGCTGACATCAACGGCGCCGAGGTCTTTGCCGACACCCCCAACATGTGGTCCGAGGACGGGCTCTTCTACCTGGATGTCAACGGCAACGGGGCCCTCGATCTGGACCCCGACCTGGGCCTCGACGTCGACGGGAGCGGGGCCATCGAGATCGACGAGGACTATGTCTTCTTTCCCCACGAGGACCCGACCCGGGATCCCGCACGAACCACCTGGTCTCGTGAGCTCACCGCGGCAGCGAGCGAGCTCGGCCTCTTCGAGACCTGGCCGGAGACCGTCAGCACAGCCGAGGAGTCAGCGGCGTTCTGGGACGAGCGCCAGCTGGCCAGCCGCGTGGCTGCCGTCTCCGAGAACCTCGGCCCCGACGCACAGATCTCCATGGTCTTCACCGCCGTCCCCCACGGCGCAGCTCATGGAGACAGACCTCAGCTCACCGTGCTCTACGACGCCTGGCTGGCCACCGACACCACGGTGCGGCTCAACCCCAGCCTGGACGTGGCCGCCTGTGTGGCCAAAGGCGACGAGCTCGACGGCTGGGGTGGTGGCCTGCCCCCGGACACGCCCCTCGATCGGGACGCCCTGCCGAACCTGGCCCTGCCCGAGGATGTGGGCGCCGAGCGTGTCCGCTACCTGGCCACCCTTCAGCTCTTCTGGGACGCGTGGGGGCCGCCGATCGACTGCCCGGGGGGCTGAGTCGCCAGGCGAGAGGTCAGCTCGGACAGCTCGGAGAACACGAGGTCGGCGCTGTCCGGGTGGCCGTGGCGACCGTGGGTGTCGAGGAGCACGGTGGCGGTGCCCGCGGCCCGGCCGGCGACGACGTCGAAGAGGTAGTCGCCCACCATGACGGCCTCGTCGGGGTGGGCTCCCCAGAGGGCGAGCTGACGGAAGAGTCCGTCAGGAGCAGGCTTGGGTGCTGCGCTGTCTCGTCCGGCCACGTCTCGAGCGTCGAAGAAGGCGTGGAGGCCCGCGGCGCGGAGCGTCCGCAGGGCGTTGGCGCGGGTGTTGCGGGTGAGCACGGCGAGTTGCCGCCCGCGGCCGCGTAGGTGCTCCAACAGGTCGATCACGCCCGGACCGGGCACGGCGGCATGGGCGAGGTCCGCCTCCCACTGACGCAGGGCCGTGCGGATCTCCGTGGCTCGCTGGGCCGAGACGGTCTCGAGGCCCCGGAGGATGTCGCGGTCGGCGGGGAGGCCCTGGCTGGCCTTGAAGGCTGCGAAGTCGTGCACCGCGACGGTGAGCGTTCCGTCGAGGTCGAAGATCCAGTGAGTGCGATCGCGGAGGTCCATGGCAGCGGGTGTACCAGAGATGAAACGGAGGGGCGAGCAGGGCATCGACGTGGATGCCTGGCTCGCCCCCCAACGGGAGTCGGGATGTCGCTGCTCGCACAGCTCGTGATCTTCGTGTTCCTTTGATGGCGTCCTCTGCGAGCACATCCGACGCCACCGATCACGACATGTGCCCTGTCGAGCTCCCATCGACCCCTGCAGATTCGCTGCGGGTCTTCGATGGGCCGACCCATCCCGACTGCCGCCACATACGATTCCGGGGTATCGACGCGGGCTACCTACCCTGGGTCGATCGCCTGATGGGCACGGAGGTGGCAGACTACACCGCCCTGCGCGAAGTGCACCGCGCTGAAAGGTCCCGATGCTCGATCCGAAGACCACTGTTGTCGTTGCCAACCCCGCTGCTGCGGGCGGACGTGTGGGTCGGGAGTGGGACAAGCTCGCGGGGACCATCCGACGTCACCTGGGCGATGTACAGCTCCACAAGACAGCCCGCGCTGGTCACGCCACCGAGATCGCCGCCGACGCGGTTCGCAACGGGGCCTTCACGGTGCTCAGCATGGGCGGGGACGGAACCCACAACGAGGTCGTCAACGGGATCATGGCCGCCAAGCCTCCCCCCGCGACGGTCGCTCTCGGGCTGCTGCCGGCGGGGACGGGGGGTGACTTCAGGCGCCTCGTCAAGCACAACACAGACGTGGAGACGGCCGCCAAGGCGCTGTCCAGTGCTTCCAGCTCGGCCATCGACGTGGGCCATGTCTGCTTCCGCCATGACGATGGCCAGGATCGCGAGCGCTTCTTCATCAACATCAGCAGCTTCGGCATCGGTGGTCTGGTCGACCGCATCGTGAACCGCTCGAGCAAGCGGCTCGGGGGCACGGCGACCTTCTTCATCAGCACCGTCCGCGCGCTGGTCCGCTACAAGCCCGCACGAGTGCGCCTCTTCGTAGACGACGAGGACAGAGGCGTCTTCGACATCACCAACATTCAAGTCTGCAATGGTCAGTACGCGGGCGGCGGCATGCACTTTGCCCCTGACGCGCGGCTGGGCGATGGCCTCTTCGACGTGGTGGTCATCGAACACCGTGGCCTGATGCGCACCATCGGCACCAGCGGCACCCTGTACAAGGGCACGCATGTCGAGCTGCCCGAGGTGAAGATCTTCCGCGGTGCGAAGGTCGTGGCTCGGACCGAGAGCGACGCGCCTGCCTACATCGACATCGACGGCGAGGCGCCGGGTACTCTGCCCGCCGAATTCACCGTGCAGCCCTCCGCAATCAGACTTCTTGATCCAAGAATTGAGGTGATCTGACTTCGGATCCGATCTCTGGAGTGGGCCGGCTCTTCCTGCCCGTCCCACACCGGAGAATCCGATGACGCGAGTCCGCGACGCAGCGATCGGCCTGGCACAGGAGGACAGGCGTCCTCGTCGTGACCGATGGATCGATGGGCGCTTTCGTCTGGTTCGACCGTTGGCCCGTGGTGGCCAGGCGGAAGTGTGGGTAGCGGAACAGGTGGCTCTTCGGCGCATGGTCGCCCTCAAGCTCTTGCACCCCCCCGCGCACATCTCGCCGCAGGACCTTGCCGTGTGGGAGCGACGATTCCGTCGGGAGGCCCAGCTTCAGGGACGGCTCCATCACCCCGGCATCGTCCAGGTCTACGACTTCGGTCGGGCCGAGGATGGCCAGGCCTACATCGCCATGGAGCTCATCGATGGGCATCAGCTGCGGTCGGGCGGCCGTGAGGGGAGGCTCGAGCCTCAGCGTGCGCTGAGTCTGATCCGCCAGCTCGCCTGTGCCCTCGAGCACGTGCACGCCCACGGAGTGCTCCATCGTGACGTCAAGGACGCCAACGTGCTGGTTCGCCGCCGCGCCGACGGGGCCGAGCAGGTCGTGCTCACCGACTTCGGGATCGCGAAGCGCCTCGCGGACGATCCGGAGCTCACCCGTCAGGGCCTGGTGCTGGGTTCGCCGCGCTTCATGGCGCCCGAGCAGGCTCGTGGCAAGGAAATTGACCACCGCATCGACGTCTACGCCGTCGGAGTGATTCTCTTCATGTGTCTGGTGGGCCGCCCGCCCTTCGAGGGTGAGAGCTCCACCGATGTGATGGCCGCCCATGTGGTGACGCCGGTGCCCTCCTTCAGCAAGGTACTCGGCGACCACGAGATCCCCGCGGTGGTCGAGGGGCTCGTGAAGCGCTGCATGGCCAAGGACGTGACCGAGCGCATCCAGTCCATGTCGCAGCTCAAGGCCGAGATCGATGCGGTGCTGGAGACCCTCGCTGGTGGCAAGGCGAGCCAGCCCGACCCGACCGAGGCGGTCACCGAGGAGAGGTCGGTGCTGCCGGGCTCCCTGTTGGCCAAGCTCCTCCGGCCACCGCCGGCTCGCCGACTGTGGTTCCTCATGGCGACGCTGGGCGCGGCCATGGGCTCCGGGTTCGGAGTGCTCGCCACGGTGTAGTGCTTGCGGGCTCGATGTAAGACCTGACGACATGGGCGTGGGATCCGGCCGGGATCTGCGCCAAAGCCCTGGGCTCCCGCTCGACGGCGGCTCCCGACCCTGATCGGAGCTCGAGCAGGCGTGCTGAGTGCGGCTCGAGGCATGTGCAAAACAGGGTGGCCGAGAGGACGGTCCGGGTGTAGACTTCCGCAGCTAGACTGACATGTCAGTCACTAACGGGAAGCCCACAGGCTCCCCGCGTTGTCGGCCCACTTCTCGCGAGCACAGCCCATGGTCGAGCCCCAGAGCGAAGACACCCCAGTCGAGGGTCTTGGTGAGGCCCTCCCCGATGAGGCTGCTTCGCGGCCGCATACCCACGACGTGACCACCGTCGCGGTGGGCATCGACGTGGGCTCGACGACCGTCAAGGCGGTGGTCTGCGACCCAGCGACCCTCAAGATCCTCTGGCAGGACTACCAGCGCCACGAGACCCGCCAGCCCGAGAAGGTCGAGGAATTCCTGGTTCGCATCGGTCGTGCCTTCCCCAACGTCACCGACATGCGCGTCTTCATGACGGGCTCGGGCTCAGGTCCGCTGTGCGTGCCCACGGGCGCTCGCTTCGTCCAGGAGGTGAACGCGGTGACCCTGGCCGTCGAGCACCTGCACCCCACGGTGGGCAGCGTCATCGAGCTGGGTGGTCAGGACGCCAAGATCATCATGTTCCGGGACCAGGTGAACGAGGACGGGAGCACCGACAAGAACGCGCTCACGTCCATGAACGACAAGTGTGCCTCGGGCACCGGCGCCACCATCGACAAGTGCATGATCAAGGTGGGCATGGACCCCAGCGACGTCTCGAAGATCACCTTCGACGACAGCAAGCTCCATCACGTGGCTGCCAAGTGCGGGGTCTTCGCCGAGACCGACATCGTCAACCTCGTGAAGTCCGGCATCCCCAGCATCGAGATCATGAACTCGCTGGCCGACGCCATCGTTCACCAGAACCTGAGCGTGCTCACCCGCGGCAACACGCTTCGCCACGAGGTGCTGCTGCTGGGCGGCCCCAATGTCTACCTGCCCTTCCTCGTGGAGTGTTGGCGCAAGCGAATCCCCGAGACCTGGGAGAGTCGCGCCTACGACTACCCCAAGGACCGGACCATCGAGGAGCTCATCTACACCCCCGACAATGCCGAGTACTACGCGGCCTTCGGTGCGGTGCTCTTCGGCCTCGCCGAGGTCGTCGACAGCCCCGACCTCGGTCGCTACGCCGGCATCGACGGCATCAAGGACTACATCCTCAACGGCCGTGCTGCCCGCTTGGGTGACGCTGCCGATGGCCCGCTCGTCCGCTCCCACGATGAGCTCGACGCCTTCAAGTCGGCCTACACCATCCCCGACTTCGACGCGGCCACCTTTGTCGAGGGCCAGGTGGTGCGCGGCATCATCGGCCTGGACGGTGGATCCACCAGCTCAAAGGCCGTGCTCGTCGACTACGACTCGGGCGATGTGCTCTTCAAGGCCTACACGCTCTCGAAGGGCAACCCCATCAAGGACACCAAGGAGATCCTGGCCGAGATCAAGGCCTATGTGCACGACCAGGGTGCGACCTTGGAGTGCATGGGCTTCGGCGCCACCGGCTACGCCGCCAACGTGCTGGAGGAGTCCGTCAAGGCGGACGTCAACATCGTCGAGACCGTGGCTCACATGATGTCGGCGGTCCGGTACGTGCCAGATGCGGACGTGGTCTGTGACATCGGCGGCCAGGACATCAAGGTCATCTTCCTCGCCGAGAACAAGGAAGGCACCCGCGACGTCAAGGACTTCCGGCTGTCGAACCAGTGCTCAGCGGGCAACGGCATGTTGCTGCAGGCCATGGCCGACCAGTTCGGCGTCGAGATCTACGACTACGCCGACACCGCCTTCAACGCTGACCTCTCCCCCAAGTTCTCATATGGCTGTGCGGTCTTCCTCGACGCCGACCGGGTGAACTTCCAGAAGGAGGGCTTCACCGCGCCGGAGATGCTGGCGGGCCTCGCCAAGGTGCTGCCCAAGAACGTGTGGCAGTACGTGGCGCAGGTCACCCGCTTGGGCGAGTTCGGGAACACCTTCGTGCTCCAAGGTGGGACCCAGCGGAACCTGGCCGCCGTCAAGGCCCAGGTCGACTACATCACCAAGCGCGTTCCGGGCGCCAAGGTGGTGGTGCACCCGCACTGCGGGGAGGCCGGGGCCATCGGCGCCGCCATGGAGACCCGCCGCAAGATCCGCCGCAACGATGGGGCGAGCACGTTCATCGGGCTCGATCAGGCCATCGCGCTCCAGTACACGTCCAAGAACGACGAAGAGACGGTCTGCCACTTCTGCCCGAACGAGTGCAGCCGCACCTTCATCGACACGGTGACCCCCGACGGCCGGACGAGCCGGTACATCTCGGGCTTTTCCTGCGAGAAGGGCACCGTCGAGAGCAAGGACGCCCTCAAGATCCTCGCCAAGGAACGCAACCAGATCCGCAAGCGGTACCCGAACCTCGTCGACGAGGAGGCCCACCTCGCCTTCAAGCACTTCTTCAAGTTCGAGCCGCTGCCCGCGGCCGGAACCTCCAAGAATGACGTCGAGGTGCGACGGGGACGCTTCTTCCGGGTGGCCCGGAAGATGGTCAGCCGGGGCTTTCAGCGCTCTCATGTCGATCTCAGCAAGATCAAGATCGGCATGCCGCGGGTCATGAACCTGTACTCGGTGGGCCCCTTCTTCCGAACCTTCTTCGAGACCCTGGGCCTGCCCAAGCAGAACCTCGTCTGGTCGCCCCAGACCACCGAAGAGCTCTGGGTGGAGGGTGGACGCTACGGCTCCATCGACCCTTGCTACCCCAGCAAGGTCATCCAAGCCCATGTCCACGAGCTGCTGTTCCACGCCCATCCCGATCCCAAGCGTCGGCGCGGCCCCCTCGACTACATCTACTACCCCTGCATCACCCACGTTCCGAGCTTCGTGGAGAACGTGATGGACACGGCGAGCTGCCCCATCGTGGCCGGCAGCCCCAACGTGGTGAAGGCGGCCTTCACCAAGGAGGTCGACTTCTTCGCCCGTGAGGGCATCGAGTACATCGATGCCGCGGTCTCCTTCGTCGAGCCCAACTTGATGAAGAAGCGAATGATGGAAGTCTGGGGCGCCCGGTTCGGCATGACCCAGGACGAGATCGACTGGGCCGTCGACCAGGGCTTCGCCGCCCTCCGTGAGGCGGACCGCATCCTCGAGGCCAAGGGCAAGGCCATCATCGAGGAGCTCGAGCGCGACGACAAGGTGGGCATCCTGGTGCTCGGCCGGCCGTACCACAACGATCCCGGCCTCAACCACGGCATCCCCGACGAGTTCCAGGTGCTCGGCTACCCCATCTTGAGCATCCGCAGCATTCCAAAGGACAAGGCCTGGCTCCAGCGCTACTTCGGCGCCGACCAGCCCCTCGATCTCAACGATGTCTGGCCCGAGAACTTCAGCGCCAACTCCGTCCAGAAGGTCTGGGCTGCCCGCTTCGCCGCCCGCCACCCCAACCTGGCGATGCTCGACCTCTCGAGCTTCAAGTGCGGTCACGACGCGCCCACCTACGGCCTCATCGACCGCATCCACACCACGGCCAAGGCCCCCTACAGCGCCCTTCACGACCTCGACGCCAACAAGCCGGGTGGCTCCATCCAGATCCGGGTGAAGACGTACGGCTACAAGCTCGACCTCGTCAAGGAGCAGCTCCGCGACCAGTCCCAGGCCCGTGCCGAGCTGGCCCGACGAGTGTCCGAGAAGCGGCGTGAGCTCGAAGCCCAGATCCGTGCCAAGCGCAGCTCTTCCAACGTCGTGCAGCCCCCGGCGGCGGCGAAGTGAACCCCCTTTCCAGCTAGACCGGAGACCCGAGATGCTGACCGAAAACCAGCTCGACCCCGAAGAACTCGCCCTCGAAGAAGAGCTCGCCAAGTTCGCTGAAGCAGAAGCTCACAAGCTCGGCCTCGGCCGGGAGCACTACACCGAGAAGGTCAACACCGAGTTCTGGGCCGAGGACCGTGCCACGACCACGATCTGGGTCAGTGGCCTCACCGTGGCCCACGACTTCCTGGTTGCCGCGGCGCTCAGTGGCATTGGCTACAAGGTCGTGCCCATGGACGGCGTCGACAACGAGTCGCTTCAGTTCGGCAAAGAGTTCGGCAACAAGGCCCAGTGCAACCCCACGTACTTCACGGTGGGACATCTGGTGAAGCACCTCGTCAAGCTTCGCGACGACAAGGGCATGGCCACCGACGAGATCATCGACAAGTACATCTTCCTCACGGCTGGCGCCTGCGGTCCATGCCGCTTCGGCACCTACGTGACCGAGTACCGAAAGGCGCTGCGGGACGCAGGCTTCGAGGGCTTCCGGGTGCTGCTCTTCCAGCAGCAAGGTGGCATCAAGCAGGCCACGGGCAAGGAGCTGGGTCTCAAGATCGACAAGGACTTCGGCATCGCTGTGGTCACCTCGTTGGTGGCGGGCGACGTGCTCAACCTCCAGGCCTACCGCATGCGCCCCTACGAGGTGGTCCCGGGCAGCACCGACCTCGCCATCGAGGACTGCAAGGCGATCCTGAACACCGCCTTCCGCAACAAGAACAGCGTCTTGCGGGGGCTGTACCGGTGTCGGAAGCGTCTCGAAAAGGTGCAGATCGACCGGACGGTGCCCAAGCCGGTGGTCAGCGTCATCGGTGAGTTCTGGGCCATGACCACCGAGGGAGATGGCAACTACCACCTGCAGCGCTTCCTGGAGCAGGAGGGCGCCGAGGTGGACATCCAGGGCGTCACCAACTGGATCCTCTTCATGATCTGGGAGAACAAGTACGACAACCTCACGCGGCTCGAGCTGCGTGAGGCCGACGGCTCCAAGAAGGGACTCGAGGGCAAGAACCCGACGAAGACGCTGCGCATCCTGGCTGCCGCAGACAAGGCGATCCGGGCGCTCTTCCAGAGCTACGCCAAGACCATCGGGCTCAACGGCTACCACCTCCCCGACATGGACGAGATCGCCGAGCTCGCCGGCAAGCACTACGACAACCACGTGCGCGGCGGAGAGGGCCACATGGAGGTGGGCAAGCTGGTCCACTTCGCCATGGACCGCGTCAACCACATGACGCTCTCGGTCAAGCCCTTCGGTTGCATGCCCAGCTCGGGCGTGAGCGATGGCGTGCAGACCATCGTGGCGGCGAAGTACCCGGAGTCGATCTTCCTGCCCATCGAGACCACGGGCGACGGCGCGGTCAATGTCTACAGTCGCGTCCAGATGATGCTCTTCAAGGCGCGGAACAAGGCCAAGGAAGAGTTCCAGACCGCCCTTGACCAGGCCGGTCTGGACGAGGCGGCATACCGCAAGCGGGTCCACGGCAGCCGCCGCTGGCGCAAGCCCTTCGCCCGTCCGCCCCACAAGGTGGCTGGCATCGCGGCCAACCTGGTGTACGCGGTCAGCTGAGCGCCAGCTCGTCGTCCTCGAACGGCTCGTCCTCTCGGTCGTAGGCCAGCCAGTCCAGGGGCTTCCAGAGCGCCAGGGCTGCGATGGCTGCGACGCTCAGGACCGCCAGCGAGCCGATGAGGAGCACGCTCGGGCTGACGTGCTCACCGAGCTCTGTCGCCGCGGTGCTGCCCATCCAGGACCCCGAGAGCCACAGCGCGATGAGCAGAGGGGTGAGCCGACTCGGCAGGTCGCCTGTGAGGCGCGACATGGCGAAGGTGCCGAGGGCTGTCTCTGGGATGGCGAGCAGCACGATGGCGATGGTGGCCACCGCGACGCCGGGCGGGATGCCGGGAACCAGCCAGACTCCGGCTGCAGGTATGCCCAGGAGCAGGGCCAGGCCGATGGTGAGCAGGGCAGGGACGCGGACGCGCGCTGCCTGGGCGAGCGCCGCCATCAGGGCCACGAGCACGGTACCCACCACGACGGCGGCCGGGTTGAGCTGCCAGACCCAGCTGGGCTGGTCGGGCGGCATCAGGCTCCACGACGCCGACGCGGCGAGCCAGAACGCGGCCCCCAGGGGCACGAGCAGGAGACCGGCGGCGAAGCGACGGGCGGTGTCGACGTCGAACCGAGGCTCTGGTGGTCGACCCCAGTCGAGGGCGAAGACCACCACGCCGCCCACGGAGACGACGATGGCGCAGACGGCGCAGAGCATGAAGACAGCGGTGTAGCCGTACATCTCGCTCAGGTAGCCGGCGCCCATGGCCGAGAGCGCGGCGCCCAGGTTGAGCGACCCATACAGCACAGCGAAGCTGAGGGTGCGCAGGTTGCCGAACCTGCCTCGGAACTGGGTGCCTGCGATGGCGTACAGGGTGGGCCGCACCAGCCCCTGGCCCACCATGAGCAACAGCAGGGGGACCCAGAGTGGTACGACCGGTCCCAGCGCCAGGGTCCCGTAGGCCAGCGCCATCGCAAGGGCGCCGAGCACGTAGAGCAGGTGGGGGCCCGTCATCAGGGCGAGGACTCCGGCTGCCAGCGGGCCCACGAGCAACCAAGGGCTCGTGCTTCCGTACCAGTCGAACGCCTCCTCCTCGGACAAGCCCACTTCGTACAGCAGCCAGAGGACCAAGATCGCCCTGGAGCCGTACCAGGCGAATCGTTCCAGTGCCAGCAAGCCAGCAAGGAGGAGCGACACAACAGGTGCTCGCCAGTGGAGCTCCTCCGCTTCGAGAGACATGGAGCCGCCGGGTCATGAGGGTGAAGGCCCCTATCCCACGAGGCCGGTTTTCATGGCTCGCGTCGAGTTGTTGGCGTCCAGCGTGTGTCAGAGGTGGGTGTGGTGTCGCGACCATGGGGTTCCGTTCGGCTAGACTGGCTCTCCCCTCTTCGCATCCGGCCGGAGAACATGGTCCCGTCTTCTCAGTCCGAGCTGGCGCGTCTTGCCGAACGCCACGGAACCCGGCTCCGATTCATCGGGCCGGGGGACGGAGACTCCTATGCGGAGAGTCCCCTCTGGGTGGAGGCCGGTGTCTTCCACCACGCCGAGTCCCTTCTCTTCGAGACCTGTGAGCAGCTCCTGGCTCTCGATAGCGACGTGGCCGTGGTGCGCGTGGGGGACGATCAGGCTGCGCTCTACGTGCGTGGGGAGCTCGACGGCCCCGAGGTCGTGCCCCCGTCTGGGGAGGAGGCCGACCCCCTCGAGGAGGACGACTCCGAGGTCTCCTTCGATGGCATCGACGCGCCGTCCCTGGTCGGCGATCTCGGGGTGGCGCTGTCCGAGGTCACCCCGCCTCCCGTGGTCCAGCTGGTGGTCCCGCCCTCGCCTGCGCCCGTCGTCGAGGCGAGACGCGTGTTGGTCACCTCGGACGGCAAAGCGGGTCCGCGGTGCAGGATCGGGTCGCTGGTGGAGGCGTCTCTTCCAAGCCAGAGGGTTGACCGTCTGGCTCTGGCGGGCGCGCGTGAGGCCGTCGACAGCATCGAGGTGCAGACCTCTCGGGCCCTGCGTGCCTACCACGTGGAGCAATTCGGTTCGGGTGGGGGTGTTCTCTACCTCTTCAGCGAGCCAGATCCCGCGCGTTCCGAGCTGGCTGTCGCCACGCTGACCTTGCGGCTGGACGCCGAGGGAGGGCTCCTCGACGCCCGGTTGGTGCGCCGCCGCCCTCGTGCTCCGGCGCGGCCGGCCCCGGTGTCTGGGCGGGCGAGGAGATCCGACACGGGCGTGTTCAGCCTGATGGTCTTGCTGGCGCTGCTCGTTGCGGCCATCGGGGTGTGGCAGGGGGCGGACTGGACCGAGGAATCGCCGTCGCCTGGGCGTGATGTGGTGGCCTCGGCCCTGTTGGCCCAGCCAGCGCCACCGCCAGTGAGCTCCCTGGCGATCTCGGATCTGCAGGGTGAGGTGCTGCGCGACCCGGTCCTGAACGATGCCATCCCCGCGCTCTCTCGCTGCCATGAGCACGCGGTGCGTACCGGGGATGTGGCCCTGACGGAGCTCGAGGGCACCCTTCGCCTGCGCTACACCGTCACCGCCGACGGCTACCTGGAGCAGGTCAGCCTCGGTAGCCGCACCCTGGTGAGCGAGGTGGCCGACTCCTGCTTCGAGACGGTGCTCCTGACCTTGCGATACCCGTCGGATGCGCAGCCTGGCGAGCGGGCTGCAGTGTTGAGCCTCACGGTGCCGTCCGACTGATCTTCGGGCAGCCCAGGCTCACCGTGGCGCGAGAACTTCCCAGTTCTTGGTGCGGCCGCGGCGGGTGACCTCGAAGCTGGCCCCATCGGCGCTGCGCAAGCGATCGTAGGCAGCCAGGGCGTCGTCGAGGCTGAGGATCGGCTCACCGTCGATGGTGTGGAGGACGTCGCCGTTCTGGAAGCCGCAGGCCTCGCCCAGGGAGTCCCTCTCGATGCCACTCAGGCGCAGACCGTCAGGCTCTCCGAGCTCGTCCTCGGAGGGGCGGATGTTGACCTCTGCTGTGATGTCACTGGCCTGCAGCCCAGCACCCAGCCGGAAGCGTGCGGTGCCGATCTTGACGCAGGTCTTGCCCCGCACCCGAGGCTCCTCCATGGCGCGGCGTTGTGCGCCTGGGGCTTCGTCTTCATCGGCGTTGTCGATGGGTGGTTCGCCCGCCTCGCAGAGATCCAGGGCGTCCTCGAGCAGAGCCATGTCGGCGTGCAGGGCGTTCAGCTCGCGCTCCAGCTTGTCC
>JAERSX010000542.1 GCA_016845285.1 Deltaproteobacteria bacterium
GTCCTGGGAGTCGGTCATCAGCTGGGTGAGGTCGGCCTTCAGGGCGGCCAGATCGAGGCTCTCGAAGGCTGCGGCATAGTCGAAGGAGTCGCCCATCGGGTCGAGCTGCGGGCCGTTCTGGTGGAGCATCTTGAGGCTCAGCTGGTTGGGCCACCAGTGCTGGTTCGAGGTTGAGCCTCCAGCCTTGGGGGCGTGGGTTCCATGCATCACCGGACACTTTCCTTCGCGTGCCATGTCGAGCTCCTGTCGGATCGGGGAAGGGGGCCGTCTGGGCCGAGGTGTGTTTCGGCTGCGGCTGTCCGTCATCTCACCGGCTGCAGGTCATGCGGCAAAGACATAGAATGTATGGTGTCGATACCTTGGAGGTATGGGCGATGCTCCCGACCCTGCGCCAGCTCGAGTACGTGGTCGCCGTCGCAGAGACGGGGCAATTCGTGGAGGCGGCCCGTCGCTGCGCGGTGAGCCAGCCGGCCCTCAGCCGCCAGGTCCGGGAGGTCGAGGAGCTCCCCGGGGTGCGGCTCTTCGCGCGCGCTCGCCCGCGGGTCCTCCTGACGCCGGTCGGCGCCGAGGTGGTGGGCCGGGCCAGTGGGCTCCTCGCGCAGGCGCGGGAGCTCGTGGAGGTCGCGGCCGCTTCGGCGGGAGCACGCCAGGGCACCGTGCGCCTCGGTGTGATCCCCACCATCGCGCCCTACGGCCTCCCGGGTCTGTTGGCGAAGCTTCGGGGGCTCTTCCCCGAGGTGGGCTTTGCCATCCACGAGCTCCAGACCCATGTGCTGCTCGACCACCTGCGTGCCGGCACCGTCGACCTGGGCCTGCTCGCGCGTCCCTTCGATGACCACGGCCTGCAAGGCCGCGATCTCGTCGTCGAGCCTTTCGTCCTCGTCGCCCCAGCCACCCATCCCCTCGGTGTGCCCGAGGCGATTCGGGCGGCAGATGTGGCCGGGGCCAGCCTGCTCCTGATGGACGACGGTCACTGCCTCCGCGACCAGGCCATCGACGTGTGCGCCGTCGCCGGAGCTCCCCCGGCCACCTTGGTGTCTGCGGCGAGCGTGTCGACCCTTGTTCGGATGGTGGAGAGCGGCCTGGGGCCGACGCTTCTGCCCGCGAGTGCCCTCGCTGCGGAGCTTCGGCCGGGACAGGGCCTCGTCGCCCGCAGCTTCCTGGATGCCCAGCCCGGACGCACCCTGACCCTCCAGTGGCGGACCACCTCCCCCTACGGAGCGTGGTTCGAGGGGATCGGCACCGTCCTGGGTGAGCACTACCTCGACCTCGACGCAGCCATGCCCGAGGTCGCTGGGCCCAGACCGCGGATCCGGATGTTGGAGCCATGACCCCGGGTCGGGCGGCTTGGCCCACGCCGCCTCGTGGCGGCGCCTTGCGGTCCATCCCTCCGGCTCCAGGCCGCGCTGGAGTAGCGTGGGCCACGGGAGGCTTGACCGTGGCCCGTCGTCGTAGAGCCCTGTCCCTCATGCCGTCGAGTTGCTGGTTCGCGCTCGGGTGCTGGCCTGCTCAGTGAGTGGGCCGATCCCCGACAAGCAGGCTGTGGTCGACGCCCTCGCGCGGGTGCTGCACGAGGAGCTCGCCGCCGTAGAGCGCGTCGCCGCCATGGCCCGGGACGAGGCGTCCTCGGGCGAGACGCGGAGCGAGGGCAAGTACGACACCCGCGCCACCGAGGCGTCCTACCTCGCGCGGGGTCAGGCCTGGCGTGTGGTGGAGCTGCGCCGTCTGGCTGCCTGGTTCGCCCGCCTCGATCCCACGAGGCTGTGCACGCAGGCCGAGGCGGGCGCCCTGGTCTTGCTGGGAGGTCATCGCCGCACCCTGGCGCTGATCGCGCCCGTCGGCGGCCCCACCGCGGCCGTCGAGGGCTGGCGCGTGGGCACCCTGTCGCTCCGCTCGCCCTTGGGCCAGGCTCTCGAAGACCTCGAAGCAGACGACGCCTTCGAGGTGGACACCCCCGCTGGCCTCGTCGAATACGAGATCCTCGCGGTCTGCTGAGGGCCTCGAGCCGGCGTGGACGGGTGCCCGGGGCACTCAGATGTCGCGCTCAGCCAGGGAGTGTCCCAGCGTGTTCGGACGCGGTCCGCAGCGCAATGCGGCGGAAGCGCATGAGCCAGAGCGTGAGCATCTGGAACCAGCGGGCACTTCGGTAGAAGCGCGGGTAGAAGACCTCGGGCTGGCCACGGCGCATGGCCTTGATGATGCGCTCGGCCAGCTGGTCGGCGGTGCCCCATGGCAGGCCGGCCGAGGGGTCGGCGGTGTACTCGTCGATCACCCGGGTGCCCATGTCGGTCACGATGGGGCCCGGGTACACGGTGATGACCTGGACGGGACTGTCGCGGAGCTCCCAGCGGAGTCCGTGTGCGGCGGTGGCGAGTGCAGCCTTCGAGGCGCCGTAGTGGATGCCGAAGGGCGGGGGGATGAAGGCCCCCACCGAGGCGACATCGATGATGGTGCCGGCACCGCGCTCCAGCATGCCCGGCAGCACCGCTTGGGTGAGGCGCACCGGTGTGAGCAGGTTGAGGCGGAACAAGCGCTCGACCTTGTCTGGATCGAGCTCGGATGTGGCCCCGATGAGCTCGATGCCGGCGTTGTTCACCAGCACCTCGACGGGACCGCCCAAGGTCTCGGCCGCCGCGACCAGCCCCTCGACGACGGCCGGGTCCGTCAGGTCTGCTGGCAGCACATGGGCCGCTCCGGGGCAGAGCTCGGCGACCTCTTCCAGCTTGGCGGCTCGCCGGGCGACGAGGGTCAGGGTGTGGCCTTCCTTGCTGAGGGCCACCGCCAGGGATGCGCCGATCCCGGAGGATGCGCCGGTGAGCAGGACATGCATGGACCCTCCCGGGACAGGTATCTAGCCTGCTCGGGTGCTCGTGGGGTGCGCGCTCGGCCCGTGCTGAGGGAGTGGAGGGTTCGGTGACCTCTCGCTTCGTCTGCCCGGCCTCACTCGCAGGCTCCCTCTGCGTCACAGCTGAAGGTGCTGCCTACATCGACATGGGACGCGTCGGGGGTCGCGACGTCGTCGGGGTCGTTGTCGCTGTCATCACCGGCCCAGTCGGTGTCGCTGGCGCTGAGGGTGGTGCCCGAGAGCCAGGCTCCACCTCCCAGCTCGGCGATGTTGTCGGTGATCTCGGCGTCTTGGATGCGGACTTCGCCGATGTCGACGGCGGCCAGGCCTCCGCCGTAGCCGCCCACCGACACGTTGCTCGAGAGGTGCCCGCTGATGGACATGGTCTCGACTCCGGTGCCGGTGGTGTAGATCCCGGCCCCGTCTCCGGCCACGGTGTTGGCCACCACGGTGCTCGCGGAGAGCTCGACGTGGCCGTTCTCGCGGAGGAACAGCCCACCACCTGCGGTCGCAGCGGTGTCGTTTCCGTAGACGACGCTGTCGAGCAGGGTGAGCTCCGAGATGTGGCCTGCGTGGATGCCTCCACCGTGATCGTCGGATGTGTTCTGGCCGACCTCGACCTCCTCCAGGGTGACGCTCGAGATGATGAAGTCGTCAGGGTCGGCGTAGAAGCGCAGGCCACCGCCTCGGAAGGCACGGTTGCCGATGGCGCTGGTGCGGTGCATCTCCAGGCGCTCGATCTGGCTGAAGGTGCCGCCGCCGCCGTAGCCACCCTTTGCTTCGTTGCCCTCGAGGGTCACGTCCTGCATGTCCAGGTCGATGATGTCCGATGCCGAGATGGCCCCCCCGTGGGAGGCCAGGTTCTCGACGGCGCTCACGTCGCTGAGACGTACCTCGTCGACGGCATGCAGTCGGAGAGCCCCGCCTTCGCGGAGTCCGGCGTCGTTGGCCTCGAAGATCGACTCCATCAGCTCGAGCGTTCCCACCTCGCGAGCCGAGATGGCGCCGCCCTCGCCACCCCGGTTGCCGCGGAACGTGGTCGTCTCGATCGCCACGCTCGCGCAGTCCGAGAACCATGCTGCGCCGCCTGCCTCCTCGGCAAGGTTGTCGTCGAGCTCCACCCCGGTGAGGCTCACCGAGTCCGCTCCCCAGGCCGCGAGCGCACCGCCATCACGCGCGTTGTTGCCACGGGCCGATCCGTCGCGCCACTCGAGCGAGCCCCCCTCCACCGCGACGGCACCTCCGGACGGCGCCAGGTTGCCGTCCAGCTCCACCTCCAGCAGCGAGAGGGTGCCACCGCCCGCGTAGATGGCGCCGCCTGCGATGACGGCGGTTCCACCGCTCAGGACGGTCTGCTCGACCGAGAGCGTGCCCTCGAGTGGTCCGGCGAGGTGGCCACCGAGCTCTGCTGCGTTGTCCTCGAAGGTGGTGTGGCGCACGAGCACCGACTCGGCGCCCCAGGCCGACAGGCCGCCGCCGACGGTGAGGGGCTCTCCGTCCACCTCGACGGCCTCGCCACCGCCCCCTCGAACCACCACTCCGTCGAGGAGAAAGGCCCCGGCGGACACGGTGACCACGGCCTCCAGGCCGTCGCCCTCCAAGATCACCTCTGCCCCGTCCGCCGCCGAGAGCTCACCGCCCATGGGGAAGTGCAGCGCTCCGGCGTAGGTGCCGGTGCAGACGGTCAGGGCCGTGCCGCCGCCGTGGGCCAGCGCCGCCGCTGGCGAGTCGAAGCCGCCGATCTCGTGCAGGAAGACGGTGCCCTCCTCGCTCGTGCTGGGG
>JAERSX010000543.1 GCA_016845285.1 Deltaproteobacteria bacterium
TCCTCGGGCTTCGTCTGGTGTCACCGCGACGACGAAGAACAGGGTGTCGTAGCGACGTGGCTCGATCTCGGGGGTGATCCAGTGGGCCCAGAGACGCATGCGCGACATGGCCAGGGTGCTGCCGGGCGGTGTGTCCAGCAAGGTGGCCTCACGGGCATTCAGGCGGTCGCGCAGGACGGCAGGTGGATCGACGTCGCCAAGCCACACGCCGGCCTCCTCGAAGCACTCGCGGGCGGCGGCGACGGCAAAGGCAGTGCGGTCGGTGGACAGTCCGGGCACTGTGCCCTCGAGGCGTGGGCCGCCGCCGCCTGAAGCCACGGTGAGATCGGCCTCGTCCACCCGCCCACCTGGAAAGACCCAGGCGTGCGGGAAGAAGCCCAGCCGGGCGTTGCGCCGGAGCAGGAGCGTCTCCAGCACACCGCCTCGCTCGCGAAGCAGGACCACGGTGGCTGCAGGTCGAGCCGGCACGGGCGCGTCAGGTCGCATGCTGATCGGCGCGGTCCAAGCGAGCCTGGAGCTCGTGTATGAGGGTCTCCAGGACCCCGAGGAGGTCGGGGTCATAGCGCTTGTTTGCGTGCTGCCGCAGCATGGTCAGGGCCATCTGCTGCGTCATGGACTCCCGATAGGGCGTGTCGGCGCGCAGGGCGTCGTAGCCGTCGGCCAGGGCCACGATGCGGCTGTAGAGGTGTACCGCTGGCCAGCGCAGGGTGTCGGGGTAGCCGGTGGTGTCCACCCCGATGTGGCTCTCGAAGGCCACCCGGACCCGTCGGCGCACACCGGGTGTGAGCTGGGGGGCGCCCAGCAGCGCCTTGACCGACTCGATGGGGTGAGCCTCCACCAGCGCGCGCTCGTTCTCTGGGAGGGGACCCTGTCGCTTGCGGATGCTCTCGGGAATTGTCGCCATGCCGCAGTCGATGGCGAAGGCGCACAGCGCCAGATCGAGCATCTCTCCTCGGTCGAGGCCGATGCGCTGGCCGAGCAGGGCGCTCAGCAGGGCGACGTGCACGGGGTGCCGCACCTCGTAGGGCAGCTCGGCACGCGGGGACACGAGCAAGGCCGCGTGGTCGGGCCAGGTCATGACGATGTCGACGATGCCCTGGCCTGCGCGTGTCAGGAGCACGACCACACCTGGCTCCAGCCCATGCTCGTAGAGCTGCTGAACGGCCCGGATCGCCTGCAGGTACGTGCTCAGGGCGAGAGTCGGCGGTGGAATCGTGAGCGCGTGCCAGTCTCGGTCCTGCTGTTGGTCGAGGGGCACCGTGCCGATGCTCTCCACACCGCGCTCGAGCAACCAGTCCCCGGTCCCCTCGGCAACGCCCGAGTCGTCCTCCGTCAGCCCCTCGATGAGCATCTGGGCCACGACCACACAGTCCTCGATGGTCGGCGGTCCCTTCAGACTCAGGCCGCCGATCTCCAGGCTCTGCAACAGGGGCACGAGGGCGCCCAGGGCAGTCTTGACGCTGCGTGAGGGGCGGATCCCGGTCGACCCCACCAAGATGACGTCTTCGTGCAGGCGAATCTCGACGGGGCTGGCCTGGGCATGGATCTCCGTCAGCGCCTCCGCGAACCCTTCCAGGGCAAAGCGCATGGAGGGGTGGGTCAGCGGGTACATGGTGGCGGCCCGCACCACCGATGAGAGGCGGGCCACGGCGCGCTGTGCGGCGGCATCGAGAGTCTGGCGATCCACGCTCATGTCTGGTCCTGCTGGCGGGTCCTCTTGTCCGCTCTGCGTTCGCGTGCTTCGGACCCAAAGCGGGAGCCCCCACGATGTGTCCGTTGGTGGTGCTTCGGGCTTCCAGTCACTGGCCCTGCCCGCCTTCGACCTTCCGCACGAGGTCGCGGAGCTGGGGTTGGTTGCGACCGATGGCGGCGAGCGTGGCCTGGCCGCTTGGGCCCGCAGCCTTGAGGCCGTAGAGCGCGGCGACGTGAGCTTCGGGATGATTGCCCAGTTGCTGGCCGATGGCCAGGGAGCGCAGGTCGGGCACGCTCTCCTGGCGCATGACGTGGCCGACGGTCATGGCGATGGCGCGAAGCTCGTGCTCGTCGGCATCGTGAGGGCCGAGCTGCCTCAAGCGCTCGATGAGCGGGGGCCCGGCCTCGGCGTCTCTGTAGACCGACAGGTAGCGCAGAGCCTCCATCCGTACGTCGAGATCGACGTCCTCGGCGGCGCGTCGCGTCACCTCTGAGACGCGCTTCGAGCGGTGCTCCCGTAGGGCGAGCAAGGCCGCCAGCCGGACCCGGGCTTCTTGGGCCATCATGCGTGCCAGGATGGGCTCCAGCAGGGTCGCATCAGGGCGGCGTGCGAGGGCGAGGAGCACGATCACGGCCTCTTCGCCATGGGCCTCGGCCAACAGCTGCTTGAGCTCCAGGGCGTGATGGTCGACGTGCACGACCAGTGCGTCCGCCACCGCCTGGAGCTGGGAGCGGTGGGGGAGGACCTCACCCAGGACGAGCAGGGTGCGGATGGTGCGGGGCCGGGCCAGGTGCGCCAGCGTGAACAGGAAGCCTTTCCAGTCCTCGGGCCGCGTGCCTTCGTGGCGCACGCCCTGAGCGATGGCCTCGCGGCCGCGGTCGCCCAGCAAGGTCTGAAGCTCGCCTTCGATGGCGTGTCGATGCTTGAAGTCGCCGAAGTGGGCCGAGTCCACCAGCGACATCGATCGGCGCAGCAGGTTGGCGGCGTGCTCGGGAGCGCCGGCCGCGAGCAGCGCCCGTACGTGGCGGGTGAGACGGCGTGCGGTCTCGGCCGCGCCGATCCCACCGGGGTCGTTGCGCAAGCACTCGAAGATCACCAGGGCGATCTCGTCGATGGTGGCGTCTGTATCTTCGCGGACTGAGGCCACCATGCGCGCCAGGGGTCGCAAGGCCTCGGCCTCGAGGTCGAGGGGCTGGGGTGGATCGACGGCCTCGTCGGGCAGGCGGCGCAAGGAACGGAGGATCGCGGAGATCTCCCGGGTCAGCCCGGCTCCGACCTGGCGCGGGATGTCGGCGCCCAGCTGCCGCTGCAAGCGGGCGACCAGCTCGGAATCATGGAGGTCGACGAGGCTCTCGGTGTGCTGGAGCCCGGGCTGGAAGAGGTCGAGGTGGACCGAGCGCAGGCCCAGCTTCCAGGCGGTGGCCTCGAAGTCGAGATCGAAGGCGGCTTGCCGGCTCCAGTTCGTGGCCAGCAAGACACCGAGGCGCGCGAGCTCCTCGACTGTGGCCTCGGGGTCGATCTGGAAGCCGCGCAGGCCGGCGTCGAACAGGATGGTCGCGAGCTGTCGCGAGACGAGGTCGGAGCCGGCCACGCGGGTGCCTTCGAAGGTGATGGTCTCCAGCCGGACCTCGAAGAAGAGGGCCAGCTGACGGCTCAGCGGCTTGCGCAGGACGTGGGCAAACTGAAGGGCGATGTCGGGGTCGGGCCGCTCGCCGTAGCGGGAGGAGTCGGCCAGATTCATGAGCTGGTTCATGGCCGCTCGCGCGGCGGCCACCTCGTTTCGCTGCTCGCGGGCGTCTGACACCGTGTCTCCGGCGTGTTCACGCACCGCGCCACCGAGGTGCGTGAACAGGAATATACCGGCTCAGCACCCAAACTGTGGGAGCCACCTACCGGCAGGCTGTCGAGGGGCAGGGTCAGCGCCTCGGAACGCGCGCTGCCCAGCCAGGTGCAAGGTGCGCCCTGGATGCTTACCGAATCTCTGGCCGGAGCCGCTGGGGTGGCTCTGGGTGACCTCGGCGCTCGTCCGGGGCGCTCAGGGATCCGATGGGGGGCGTCGGCGATACACCACCAGGTCCACGTCTTCCGTGCTCCAGCGCCCCACAAGGGAGAACTCGGGGGCCGCGCTGGCCACGACGTCGGCTACGGGTGGATATTGGGTGAGGTCCAGATGGTCGGCGATCATCTCACCCTCGATGTCGGCCTTGCTCGGCCAGCCCATCCCGCGTGGGCCTATCCAGAGCACGGTGTCGGTCTGGGCGAAGAACTCGTAGGTACCGGTGGGATCGTTGGTCACACTGCGGGCATGCGCGTCGGGCCAGGCCTCCCGGACGGCCAGCAGCGCAAAGCCCTCGAACAACGTCTGGTCCTCGCTGAAGACCGAGATGGCCTCGGGCTCGGGGCCCATGGCGTCGGTGGCCTCCGCCAGAGGCCAGGCTTGCATCGACGGCGGCCGGGCCAGGGTGTGTCTTGGCCAGACCCAGGCCTCGGGCATCCAGGGGCCGCCCCCGGTGGCCAGGCCGAGGCCCAGGGTGCTGAAGCCCCACAGTCCGCCGATGATGCCGATCCAGGCACCCCGTCGCGTGGCCGCCAGGGCCGCGAGCACCCCGAGCGCAGGCAGCGTGTAGAAGACCTGCTTCTTGGCCACGATGGTGAAGAACAAGAACGCCGGCACCACCGCAGCCACGGCCACGCCTTGGGCTCGCCAGGATGCTGCACGTCGGCTCAGGAGACCGGCCACGGCGGCGCCCAGTCCCCACAGCATGAGCAACCCCAGCACCAAGCCAGCCTGAGAGTCCACCAGCGACAGCAGGTAGTAGCTGCCGGGGAAGAGGCTGCTCGCCACCGTGATGACGCCCGCCGCATCGATCTCGCCGACGGGGGCCTGGCTCAGGAGCTCCTGGCTGCTTCGCAGGAAGAACTCGCGGTAGTAGGCCACCGTCAGGGAGAGTGCGGCCACGCCTCCCAGCGCGAGGTTGCCCAGCCTGCGACGGTCGATTCCCCAGAGCAGTGGTCCCACCGCGGGGACCAAGAAGAAGGCCGCCGACAGCCTGTCCATCATCAGCCCGATGCCCAGACACACTCCCCAGCCAATGACGTGGCGACGGCTGCGCAGGCCCTGGCTGTCGACCAGGAGCGCCACGCCGGCGGTCACCCAGGCGAGCGCGGCGAGGTTGGGTTCGAAGCGGACGAGGCTTCCATAGGTGGCGGGGCACAGGAGCACGAGCACCGGAGCCAGTCGGCCACCGAGGCTTCGACCCAGGGCGTTGGCCCCCCACAACAGCACGGCGAGGTGTACGAGGTTGCTGGCCAGCAGCGCTGCGCGACCGGTACCGATCAGGGCCATCAGCGGCCAGGGCACCACGTAGAAACCGGGCGCCCAGTAGTCAAAGCCTCCGTAGAAGAGCCTGCGGACCTGAAGCTGATCGAGGTCTGTGGCGGCGGCCCAAAGATCGTAGGCGTTGCCGACGTGGAGGTACTCGTTTTGAAAGCCGTCGGGCAGAGGGTTGTGGCCGGCCCACCACCACAGAAACAGCGCAGCCAGGGTCCAGAGTAGAACGAGCCAGCGGGAGCGCATGGCGCGAGCTTAGTCGAGCGTGGCCCCACCATCGGGGTAGGCTGGAGTGGGAGGGTCTCGTGAGTGCACCACACCCAGGGTCCAAGAAGCGTCATACGGCTCTGTCCGGCGTACGCGTTGCGCTGGTGTACCCACCCTACGGTCCAGTGCGGAACGAGCCCGGCATCAAGACGGTCAAGGAAAACTACGGGATCTTCCCGTCACTCTCGCTGCTGTACGTGGCGGGCATCCTCGAGCACGCTGGCTGCGATGTCATCTTCCTCGATGCCCACGCCCACGAGTGGACCCTGGACGAGACGGTCGAGAAGCTGGACGCTTTCGCTCCCGACTACGTCTGCTACACGCTGACCACCTACCTCTTCTTCCAGTCCATGGACTGGATCAAGGCGATCCGCGCCAAGGTGGACGTGCCCGTCATCGTGGGCGGCGTGCACATGTCGATCTACCCCCGCGAGACCCTGGCCTACCCCGAGCTCGACTACGCGGTGACCGGCGAGGGTGAGCGGGCCCTGCCCGACCTTCTGACGGCTCTGGTCAAGGGGCACGACCTCAGCGACGTGCGCGGGATCGCCTACAAGCAGCCCGACGGCCGAGTGGTCGTCACGCCCAAGGCCCCGGATGTGCCGGTCGACGATGCGCCCTTCCCGGCGCGTCACCTCATCGACAACAGCGTCTACTTCAGCTTCATCAGCCAGTACCGCAACTTCAGCTGCTTCATCACGAGTCGTGGCTGTCCCTACAAGTGCATCTTCTGCGAGCAGGGCAGCAAGCCCTTCCGGGCGCGCTCGCCCGAGAACGTGGTCGACGAGCTGGAGCTGTGCCGCAAGGAGTTCGGCATCCGGGAGCTCGACTTCTTCGACTCGAGCTTCACCATCCGAAAGGACCGTGTCATCGGCATCTGCGATGAGATCAAGCGCCGGAACCTCGACATCGTGTGGGCTGCGCGCACCCGGGTCGACTGCATCACCGACGACGTGCTCAGTGCCATGCGCAGCGCCGGCTGCAACCGCATCTACTACGGCATCGAGTCGGCCAACCGCGAGGTCTTGCAGACCTTGAAGAAGAGCACGTCCATCGAGATGTACCGTGACGTGCTCGCCCGCACGAAGGCCCACGACATCAACACCTTCGGCTACTTCATGGTGGGCAATCCCTACGAGACCGAGGCAACGATCCGCCAGACGATCCGCTTCGCCCTCGAGCTGGACCTGGACTACGCACAGTTCAGCAAGGTCACGCCCATGCCGGCGACCGAGATGTACACGCTCCTGCTCAAGGAGACGGGCCGTGACTACTGGCGCGAGCACATCGAGAGCGGGAGCGACGAGGACATCCCGCGGCCGCTGTGCGACATGACCGATGCCGAGATCCAGCGCTGGTGCCGGCTGGCCTACCTCCGCTTCTACTACCGGCCCAAGTACATCGCCCGTGCCGCCAAGCGCCTCAAGAGCCGGGACGAGCTGGTGCGCAGTGTGAAGACGGCCTGGCAGATGGTGGCGAATCCACCGAGGCAGGACGCTGACTCTGCTGGCATGGAAGTGCTGGCCTGATCAGCCCTGGGAGTCGGGTGCGGCTCACTCCTCCCACGGTGCGGGCACCTCGGCGAACACCTCCACGGTGATGTCGGCGCCCATGGTGGCGTCGGAGTCGACGACGAACCAAGCCTCGTAGAGGCCGTGGTCGACAGGCTCGATGGTGAAGTCGATGGTCGCCGGCAGGCCGTCGTCGATGAAGGCGCCGTCGAGACCGTGGGACAAGGTCAGGCCCATGCCGTACGGCGTCACGTGTTCTACGAAGACGACCCCGCCCTCCGCGCGCAGCGCCACCGTCGCGCCGACCTGCTCGCCGAGCTCCAGGATCCCGAAGTCGAAGCTCAGAGGGTCGGCGGTCAGCCGAGTCACCGTCGGGTTCACCTCGGTGGAAGCGCCGCATCCGGCGAGACCGATGAGCCAGGTGGCGAGGGCCGTGCGCATGCTCTTGTATACCCCCGTGGGAACAGGCCGGGGCTCCCATGGCCTCAGGGGACCGGGTCCGGCTCTTTGTTGGTCGCCGGGTTGGGCTCGAGGTAGCCGAGCTGCTCCAGGGCCGCGCGGGTGGCCGGATCCATCGTGGGGGCGGCACCGCCGGGTCGGGAGAAGATGTCGGCGGGGAGCGCTGTGAGGACGTCGGCGTCGGTCTCGGTGGGTTCGATCGTCGACCAGGCGC
>JAERSX010000544.1 GCA_016845285.1 Deltaproteobacteria bacterium
CCCTCTCCCCAACCCACCTCCTCGGGCTCGGTCGGCGAGATGCCATGGGCCTCGCGGTAGGCCTCGGTGTTGTTCCAGTGGCACTCGATGCCCAGCACATCGTCGGGCTCGGCCACCATCGACTCCTCGAAGACGAACTCCGGCTGCCAGTCGAAGTCGTAGGCCGGTATGTCGACGAGCACGTCCTCCACGCCGTCCGCCGCGTCCATGGTCACGCGGATGGAGGTCCCGAGCCGGTGCATGTGGGGAAAGACGGAGTGCAGCTCGACGCCGCTCTGGTCGAAGCCCAGGTACTGGAAGATGGTGTTGTCGCGCACCGCCTCGGCGTAGGTGTGCTCGACGTCCTCGACGCCCGCCTCGATGCTCATGGAGCTGGGATCGACGTACCAGCCGAGATCGAAGAAGGGCAGCACGAAGCCCGCACGCACGGGCTCTTGCGACACCATCACGCCCAGCGAGGATTGATCCGGGGCAATGCTGCTGAGGGTGCTGTAGTGCACCTGGAGCACCGGGACGGAGCCGGGAGACACGGGGATGCCGGTCCCCTCGGGCAGGGTCATGCCGTCCATGCCGGGCGCCCAGACCCCCAACATCTGGCCGAAGATCCCCTCTCCCTCGTAGTCCACCGAGGGGGTGGGGCCGCCGAAGCAGGGCCAGCCCGGGCCGTCTGGGTAGAGGTCGTCGAAGGTGCCCACGAGCTCGGCCTGATCGGGCTGAACCATGAAGGTGAGCAGGTGGTGCACGACCTCCTTGTTGCCAGGAATGCCCACGAAGCCGGTGATGTAGCTCAGGTCTTCTTCGGGCCAGTCCAGGGCGAAGCATCGGTAGTCGTCCGAGGTCGCGTGCGGCTCGTACTCGAAGGGCATCTGCAGCTCGTGATCGATCCGAGCCAGCCCGCCGCGATCGACCTCGATGGCCGCGCCTTCCTCGGTGGCCTCCCCCTGCCGGGGGTCTGCCGCCCAGGCCACCAGGGTCTCGATCTGGTCGTCGGAGAGCGACACGTCGAACTTCAGCGGCGTGTTTCCAGGGGCCGCGCCCCACGGAGGCATGCGGCGTGCGGAGGCCTCGGTGGCGCTGTGCTCGGCGTGGGCCACGGCCCCCTCGTAGGTGTCGAGGGCCATGGGCGCGATGCCGGCCTCGTCGGCATGACAGGTGGTGCAGTAGCCATCGAGGATCGGCTTGACGTCGGCGTAGTAGGTGGGCCCCTCCGCCACGGGCGCACCACAGCCCACGAGCGGGCCCATGAGGAGGAGTCCCCCGAGGGAGACCCACCAGCCTGGCCTCACACGCTCAGTCCCGCTCGAGCTCGATGGTGCCGCCGAACTCGTACTCATAGTCGCCGCCCCAGCTCTCGTAGATGTAGTCACCGATGAACTCGGCCTCGATGTCGTCGTCGCCCGTGGGCGCCCCTTCCACGTCGACCTCGATCTCGCCGGCGTAGGTGAAGTCGATGATCATCACGCCCTCGAGCCCGCCATCGGCGCTGACCTCACCCTCGAATTCGAATTCGATCTCGGACCAGTCGCCGTACTCGCAGAAGCCGTCTCCATCGACCTCGCCGTCATCGTCGAAGTCGAGCTCGATCTCGCCCTCACAGCCCTCGAAGTAGTCCTCGCCGAACGGGTCGACGACGACCTCACCGACCCAGTCTCCCTCCCAGTCTTCGAGGGTGGGCTCGTCATCGCCGCCGTCGTCGCCGCCGTCGTCGCCGCCGCCGTCGTCGCCACCGCCGTCATCGCCACCGCCATCCGTGCTGCCGGTCGCGGGCCCGGTCGTGACCCCGCCAGAGCTACAGCCGAGGCTGAACAGCAGACCAAACAAGAGCACACGCATGCCCACTCCTCGGGGGCATGCCCCCGAGGAGTGGGCCGCCCATCGTCCCATTGTACCGGGCGGCGGCAAGAAGCAGGAGCGGGCACCCCCACGAAGCGCACCCGCACGCCTGGAGACACTCGCCTCGGCCTAGGTCACGCGGCCACGTCCGCCCCACTTCAGAACAGGCCAGTCGTTTGCCCTGGCGAGCTTGAGGAGGCCCCGACTCGGGTTGACCGTGTAGGGGCGACCTACGGCCTCGAGCATGAAGCGATCGTTGGTGCTGTCGCCGAAGGCAAAGCTGTGCTCCAGATCGAGTCCCCGCTCTGCCGCCAGCCGGCGCACGACCGCCGCCTTGGCTTCCTGGTGGTAGATCTCACCCTCGAGGGCACCGGTGCACACCCCGTCCTTCACCTCGAGGGTCGCGCCGAAGGAGTCGTGCACCCCGAAGAGCCTGGCGAAGGGGTCCACCATGAACTGGTAGGTGGACGACACGATGTAGATCTCCACGCTCGCCGCGTGCAGCTCTCCGACGAGCTGCAGCGCTTCGGGATGGATCGCACCCTTCAGCCGGTCTTCGAAGTAGTCCGCGTACGCCGCGACATCCCCCTCTGCCGAGCGTCCGCCGAACACCCCAGCGCCCAGGCGCTTCATCGCCTCGAAGTCGGACAGCAACCCCAGGTCGTACCGCAGGTAGATCCATGCCACGGTCAACACGTCCATCAGGCTGAGCTCACCCCGCCGGTAGAAGGCGATGGCCGTCACCTGTTCCACCGCGTCTGGGGTCATCGTCTTCTCGAGATCGAAGAAAGCCCCTCGCTTGACCCCCGGCTCGCTCCCGACCTCGACCCCGGTTGTGGACTTCACTTCGACTCCTAGGAGTGGCAAGCCCGACTATGGTCCACTCCGGGTGCCCCGTCCACGGCTCGGTGGAGACCCGAGTGGCCAGCGCCACGGTGGCCGAGCTCTGGCGATGCAAGCAAGGGTGACGAACGTCTGACGAAGGTCCGACACCCTCTCTCACCCCGCTGACATGGGCCTCATCGACCCAATCCTCCCGTCGAGGGTGACGAATGTCTGACACCCTCCGACACCCCCCCGTCTCGAGAAGCCCGTAGTCATCGGGGTCGACGGGTTCGCAAGACCTGGCACGCTGGTTGCATCTACCCAGGTCGTCGACGCGCCGTCCTCCGAGGAGGCGGTGTCCGACAGCGCTTCGGGGCCTCCGCTCCGAGGGGCACCCCGGCCCACGGCGCTCGTCTCCTGACGGACGTCGTGGGCGCCCGCTGGACGGTCGGCTCCCACCGATCGGGCAGCGACAGAACCTGCACCACCGCCGGGGCGGTCTCGGCGAGGTGCGTCCACCCGACGTGCGGGCGCTCAGCCTGCACGGCGACCCAGGGCTGTCTGTCCGATGGCCCACCAGACCACGGAAGTGTCATGCGCATCAGCCCACTCCTCACGTTCGCCCTGCTCCCCACGCTCTTCGGCTGCGACGATACCGACCTCGGTACCTGGGTTGACAAGGGCAATTACCAAGTGCCCTCAGAACTCCAGGAGTCCTGCAAAGGCATGTCCCTGGGGGCCGGCGACGACGTGGGCTACGGCAACTACAGCGACAGCACGGCGAGCAGCGGTTCCCAGCTGGAGTGCTCCCACCATGAGTCCTTTGCGGACTCCGTGTACCTCTCCGACGTCGACTTCGCCGGCAAGGACACCGTGCCCAAGTCAGTGAACATCGACCTCGCGGGGGTGACCGGCATCAAGACTCCGGCCACGTCGGGCACGGTCCCAGTAGGCATGGACTGGGGCGCTGACTACGCCCCGTCGAGCGGTGCGACCAGCATCAGCGGAACCTGGGAGGGCTTCCTCTCCGAGGTGACTTCGGGCGGGAGCGCGGCGGACACCTCGACCTACGACCCCTACTTCTACCTCAGCTTGGCGGGCGTCTCTGAGATGACGGGCTCCGAGGGCGGCACTCCTGAGTGGACCAAGCCCGGCTTCACCCACCTCGTTGCCCGCTTGGTGGAGGGTGTGGATGGTCAAGATCACTTCATGGTAGAGGCGGAGACCGAGGAGTCCCAGTTCGCCATCGGCGCCCCCATGGAGTGGGTGAGCCCCAACCACTTCGTCGTGGACCACCACGGCACGATCATCCGTCGGGCCTCTGCCGACGGCTTCGTCGACCAGGGGGTCATGACCCTGAAGATCCACGAGCTGGATGCCTTCTCGGGTGAAGCGCTCGTCGACATCTCCAACTTTACTCTCACCCTGTTCTCTGATCAGTAGGAGTCAACAGTGCTCTTCCTCCTGCTTCTGTCATGCTCGCCTGGCGGCTTGGACTACTGGTCCGATGCTGACCCGGTAGTGGACTTTGGAATCGAAGACGAAGACCTCGTCGACGGCTTTGAGCGTCTACGTGACTGGGACCTCGGGCCGTGGCCTACGGAAACAGACTTGGACCCGGTGCTGGCTGGGCAGGCCGGAGAGCATCCTACGGCCAAGCTCTACAACATGGCCGCCGCCTTGGTTGACAGGGTGGCGGTCAGCGAGGACATCGCTGACCGGCTCTACTCCTTCGACGAGCCCAACACGATCCTCTTGCACCCCGCGCTTCTTGCCGCCTCTCCGGAGAACATCCCTCCAATCGTCGCTTACCTGGTTGGACTTGTCTACTGGGGCCCGCATGATGATTGCAGCGACGGCAGGTGCGAGGACCGGGATTTGGCCTCCCCCTACGGAACTCAAGCCCTCTCCTGCTCCCTTGCCTATGAAAACTGCGTCAGTGGGCACGAGTGCTCCCTCTGGCTTGCTTGTGAAGCCATCGCACTCGACCACATTTCAAGCGATTGATGCCTACCTCAAGGTAGGCGGGCGGTTTCGGCCCCCCAACATCGCCTGTAGACCTCACCTTCTTCAGGGGGAGGCAGTCTCACCGTCGACCTCACCGCCCCGCCGCTGGGCACCTTCACCTACAGTCGCGAGAGCCCAGTGCGCTGCGGGTC
>JAERSX010000545.1 GCA_016845285.1 Deltaproteobacteria bacterium
GTTGGGAGGCGGATCGCAGCATCACCCTGCGCTCGAAGATCGTCGCCACCGTGATGATGTGGGCCACCATCATGTCGAGCGCGGTGTGGGCCACCGACCGGACGACGGTGCGGATCTTCCTGCTCACCTGCGCGGTGGGTACCTCCACCTGGATGTGGGGCTACATCAAGACGGCGGTGGCCGACGAGCCCACGCCCCGGCAGGACTGACGTACGCGCTCACTCGGGCAAGCCGGCCACTGCCGCGATGCCCTCGCCTTCGCCCCGCCAGAAGTGCACCATGGCGGAGCGCCGGCCCTCGACCACCTCGAGGAAGGCCTTGGGGTCGGAGATGGGTGTGTGCTGCACCTCGAGGAGCACATCGCCGGCGGCCAGCCCAGCCTGCCCGCCGGGGCCATCGGGGGCCGCAGAGAGCACGAGCAGCCCCCCTTCGCGGTCGTCGGGCAACACGATGCCCTGCTCGGCCAGGCGCGCGGGGAGCGCCTCGGTCAAGGTGAGGCCGGCCCACTCGAAGGCATCGTAGGGGAGGGCTACATCGGCAGATCCGAGGGTGCGGTCGTCGACGGTGCGTAGGGTGACCTGGAGGCGACGGTCGCCCCGCCGGATCCGAAGCCTCAGCGACTCATCTGGGCCTCGTGCGAGCACGATGGCGCGGAGATCTCGGCTCCCCTGCACCGTGTCGCCGTTCACGGTCTCGATGATGTCGCCTCGACGAAGTCCGGCCGTCTCCGCCGGCCCGTCGGGCACCAGGCGGGTCACCTCTGCGCCAGGCCGGAGGTCGTCGGCAGTGGGCGCCACGTCGCGGGTGGACACGCCGATGCCGGCTTGCGCCACCCGGCCCGTGGCCATCAGCTCCTGGCTGATGCGCTGGGCCATGTTGGAGGGGATGGCGAACGAGATGCCCGCGCTGGCCACCGGGCCGCCGGCGGGCGAGTAGATGGCGGTGTTGATGCCCACCAGCTCGCCGTCGAGGTCGAACAGCGGTCCGCCCGAGGAGCCTGGGTTCACGGCGGCGTCGGTCTGGATGAAGTCCTGGATCTCCTGCTCGACCAGGTTGCGCCGGCCTCGGGCGCTCACGATCCCCGTGGTGACCGTGAACTGGAAGTCGAAGGGGTGCCCGACGGCCATGACCCACTCGCCCACGCGCAGCGTGTCGCTGTCGCCCAAGGCTGCGGTGGGGAAGGGGCCCTCTCCCAAGATCCGGACCACGGCGATGTCCGTGCGGGGGTCGCTGCCCACCACCTCGGCGGGGAAGCGGCGCTGGTCGTGCAGGGTGACCACCAGATCCTGGGCGCCGGTCACCACGTGGTGGTTGGTGAGCACGAGCCCATCGGCATCGACGAGCACACCGCTGCCGCTGCTCGTGCCGAAGGTGGGGCCGCCCCCCTGGAGCTGCGGAAGGGCGTAGTCCCGCATGAGCTGCTGCAGGCCCGAGGTGATCCCACTCCCCTTGTCGGACTGGAGGTAGACGGTGCTGGGCGCCACGCGCTCGGCGAGGTCCGCCATGGCGTCGCTGATCTCTTTGAGAGACGCGAGGCCGTCGCCATCGTGTGCCCGTGCCGATGCGCCGGCCGATGCGCCGAAGGCTGTGAGAAGCAGAAGGTGGGTGAAGCGGCGACCGATCGTGGGCTCCGGAGTGCTTGGTCAGACAAGGCTCGAGGTCAGCATACGCTTCCCCGGCCACCCATACGGTAGGCTGCGCACGGAGGTGAGGGCAGCATGTCCGATGCGTCGGTAGTGACGGAAGCTCCTAGCCTCGAGCATGCCTTGGTGCGCGGGGCCCGCAGCCTCCTGGCTGGCGTCGTCGACGTGCGTGCTGGCAAGAAGCGCTGGCTCTTCTACCTCGAGGGCGGTCGGTTGATCCGGACCCGCTCCAACCTGAAGAGCGAGCAGGCCGAAGCCATCCAGAGCCTCGATCCCGCGACGGTGCTCAGCCCCTCGGAGGTCGCCCACCAGCAGGCGGTACGGCGCGTCCAGAACGCCCGGAAGGCGGCCGGCGCCACCCTCGACTTTCGGGAGGGCAGCCGCCCCAAGGAGCGAGAGGAGCTGGCGCTGGGTGCCGTGCTCGCCGCGGGCCTCGCCGGCTCTGGTGGCGAGCGTGTCGCGGAGCTGGAGGAGCTGCTCGGGGGCTGGCCCTTCTACCGTCCCGATCTCGTGGAACCTCGCTGGAATGCGGAGCAGACCACCTGGCTGGAGTCGATGAAGGGCGGAGAAGGCGGTGAGGAGCTCGTCGGGAAGGCCCCAGGTGGCCGTGATGCCGGCCTCGTGAACCTGTGGCTCGCCTTCGAGCTGGGTGAGGTGGGGCAGGGCGAGGCTCCGTCCGTGGACGCGGGTCCGGGAGTGCTTCCCGATCTCGACATCGACGCGCTCATCGCCGATGTCCAGGCTGGCGACGGTGTCGAGGACGACCCCACCGACTCCGGCTCAGGCGGGCACGTGGCCAGCCTCCCCGGTCGCACCAAGGCGCCCGTGCTCACCATCGAGGTGCCTGTCGAGCACCCCCTGGCGCCGCAGCTGGCTTCGCTGGCCACCCGGCTCTCCGAGGCGGGCAATCACTTCGAGGTCCTCGATGTGCCCTGGGACTCCAGCGCGTCTGGCTTCCGCGCCTCGTACATGAGCCTGGCCCAGCAGCTCCATCCCGACCGCTACACCGAGGCCCCTGCTGCCCTGCAGGAGCAAGCCACCGCCCTCTTCGACAAGGTGCGCGAGGCGTGGTCCGTGCTGGAGGAGGGCGAGAGCCGGCAGGCCTACATCGACAAGGTCATCCACGGCAAGAAGACCGAGGACGAGCTGGCCATGGAGCAGATCCAGGCCTACTGGGCAGCCGAGACCGAGTTCAAGCGGGGACTCGCGTCCTTCAAGAACGGGCGCGTGAGCCAAGCAGACGGTGCCTTCCAGAAGGCTGCACTGGCCGTCCCTGACGAGCTCGAGTGGGTGGCGTACGCAGCGTTCACGCGCTGGCACACCCTGCGCAACAAGCAGCCCGAGCGCGCCGAGGCGGCCATCGAGCAGCTCAAGCAGGTGCTCGAGCGCAACAAGTCGCAGGAGCGCAAGCTGGACATGGCTTGGGTGCTGTTGGGTCGGAGCTACCGCGAGCGAAACATGATCGAGCCAGCCAAGCGCTGCATCGTTCAGGCGCTGCGCCACAACCCGGCCAACGCCGATGCGCAGCTGGAGATGAAGCGCATCAAGGCGGCCATCGAGTCGGGCAAGGCCAAGGGCGGCATCTTCGGCCGGCTCTTCGGCAAGAAGAGCTGACGAGCCACAGAGGCTCGGGCGCTGGGATGTCTGCGTCGGCCTGGTGGAGCGCCACCTGTGGTGCCCTCCGCAGCGGGCTCAGGCCGGGGTCTTGGCGTCTTCGGTCTCGGCCAACACGGCGTCGAGGTAGTCGATGATCTGGCGCACGTAGGTCCGCTTCTCCAGGTAGGTGCCTGGGTAGAAGGACCGCTTGAAGCCGTAGACCAAGGTGTTGTGGACGGCCTTGCGGTCCATGCCGAAGGCGTCGATGGCCAGGCGCAGCTCGCGGCTCACCGTGGTGTGGGAGACCAGCCGGTTGTCGGTGCAGAGCGTGGCCGAGATCTTCTCGTCGAGCATGCGGCCGAAGACATGGTTCTCCACGGTGCCGATCCCGGGGTTGGTCTGCAGGTTGCTCGTGATGCAGACCTCGATGGTGATGCGGCGATCGCTGATGTACTGGGCGAGCTTGCGGCTGTAGGCCTCGGGATCGGAGATCTCGGGCCCGCAGGTCTCGGGGCTGAAGAGGTGGTAGCCGTGGCCGATGCGGTCGGCGTGGAGCGCGGTGATGGCTGCGAAGATGGACTCTGGTCCGTAGGCCTCGCCGGCGTGCACGGTCTTCTTGAGGAAGTGCTGGTGGGCGTATGCGTAGGCCTGGGTGTGGTCGTAGGCCGGGTAGCCAGCCTCGAGGCCCGCCAGATCGAAGCCGACGATGGGCACGCCCAAGGTGTCGCGGCAGCGGACCGCGGCCCGGGCGAGCTCGAGGCTGGCCATGCCGAAGACCTGCTTGGAGGGAGCCGAGGGCAGCAAGGCGCAGAGCTGGCGGTACCAGAGCGAGAACTCGGCGGTGAACATGCGCAGGGCGCAGACGATGATCCCGTAGCGGAAGGGGGGCTCGCCCGCGACGGCGACAGCGTCGCTCAGCTCGTGCTCCGTCCGGGCGCGGCTCCGGCCTCGATCGACGGCCTGAAGCACACCATCGAAGTCGAGCAGGCCCCCCATGTGGAGCTGAGGGGCGAAGCGGACCTCGACATAGCGGACGCCCTCCTCGATGTTGTCCCAGGCAAGCTCATAGGCCGAACGTTCGAGAGACTCGGCATCCTGGAGGACGGCTCCGGTGAGCCCGAAGCCCGTGAGGTACTCGGCCAGAGAGGCGTAGTGGGGCTTGAAGACGAGCTCGTTGAGCCCTTCGACGGTCTCGGACGGTAAGGCCACGCCGCGCTCGCGGGCCATCTCGATGAGGCTGGCTTCTCGCAGGGAGCCGTCGAGGTGGACGTGGAGATCGGTCTTCGGGAGCTTCTGGACCAGGGCGTCGGACAGCATGGTTGTCTCTAATCCGTGGGCCGTCCATGGGGGAGGCAGGCTGCTGGCCCGGCGCGATAAGATGGCGAACATTGGCGTGTCCGCGTGGTCGGACAGCCTGTTCGAGAAGCTTCACGGACCCTCCCGGAGCCGCAGTGACCGCAGACAGATGTGCCTCTTGGGTGTTCCTGGGGCTGCTCGCCCTGGCTCCCACGGTCGCGACGGAAGCCCTGGCTGCGGAGGCCGCTCCCGTCGCGGTCGACGACGCTGCGGAAGCCGAGGCTGACCCCGCCGACCCCTTCCTCGATGCCTCCGTCGCCGAGCTCGACCGACTCTGGGAGAGCCTGTCCACCGCCGACGAGCCCGCTCATTGGCTCGCCTTGGGCTTCGTCGATCGCCACGTCGTCGACGTCGAGGCCACCCACGGCTCGGCCAGCGCCATCTCCGAGCGGCACTACCGCCTGGGCGATGTCGACATGCGGGTGGGCACACCCGAGCTCGACAACACCCACAAGATCCGCGACGCCGGCTGGTTCAGTGAGGAGATTCGCGTCTCCATCGACGTGCCGCTCACCGACGACCGGCCCCTGGCCCTGCGCAACGCCATCTGGTTGTCGGCCGACGAGACCTACCGCCCGGCGGTGAGGCGGCTCATCAAGGTCCGCACC
>JAERSX010000546.1 GCA_016845285.1 Deltaproteobacteria bacterium
GCTGATGTACTTGGGTCGGGAGTCGAGGCGCAGGTGGAGCCAGTACACGCCGAGGCCCGAGGTGGAGAGCCACAGGGGGCCTGGTCGTTCGGCCAGACGGGTGAGGCAGGCCTCGCCGGCCGCTTGCCAGAAGGCGGAGATCTGCGCGTCGGGTGCACCGCGCAGGAAGGTGGCGAGGTGAGGCCAGGCGTGGTGAGGCTGGAGCGCTCGCGGGGCCACGAGGAGGGCGTCACCCGAGAGGTTGGCGAAGGTGTGGACGGGCGCGGGACCGACGAGCTTGCTGGCGAAGGGACCGGAATTCGCGCGCAGGGAGGCCACCGAGTGGCTGTCGAGGACCGCGTAGATCAGGGGCAGATCGAGGGTGTCTGACGAGAACGGTGCGCACTCGAAGAAGAAGCCGGGGCTGGGGTCGGCGCGCAGGTCGTCCGTGAGCATCTGGGCGACGCGACGGCCCTCGGCGAGGTCTTGCAGCACCGTGGCCACCGACAGCGGGCCGGCCGCGTCGCAGATGGTGCGCAGCGGACCGCGGCGCCTGAGGGTGAGAGGTCCTTGCATCATCTCCATCCATCCAGGAAGCGCGCGAAGTCCCGCTCGGCGACGGCGTACAGCCCACGCCACTCGGTCTCGAGGGCCCCAGCCTGGCCGCGATGCTCGGCGCGGAGCGCGCTGCGGAGGGTCGTGAAGTACCGGTCGAGGCGCCCGTCGATGTCGCGTGTGCGGGTCCATGCGCCCAGCAGGTAGGCCACGTCGCGGATCCCGGGTCCGCCGCCCACGTACTGGAAGTCGACGGCGGCCACGGGACCGTCGCCCTTGGGAAAGCAGAAGTTGGCGGCCTTGGCGTCGCCGTGCACCAGGGTCTGGAAGCGCGCACCGCGGAGCTGGGCGTCGAGGGCGGGGGCCTCTCGCTTCAGGGAGGCGTCACCCATGCGGGCGTACTCCTCGGGGCGGGTGCCGAGGTGCCAGTAGGTGCCGACCTCCCACAGGCCCGTGGGTGTCTGTCCGAGGAAGGTCGCGTGGAAGCTGGCCAGCCAGTCGAGGCAGCGGTCGAGCTCGCGGGCTCCGAGCACGCGCTTGCGCCCGGCGAAGCCGGCGGCGTCGAGGTCTTCGAGGACGAAGACGACCTCGGAGCCGTCGGTCCAGTGGGCGAAGCAGCGCGGCACCCGGGACGCCGGTCCACAGCGCGGGGCCCAGTCGCTGTACCAGGCACCCTCCACCTCGTAGGAGCGGGTCTTTCGGGGATGAGCGGCTGGAGGTGGGCGCACGTGCTTGAGGATGACCGTGGGCTCGGGCCCGCCGTCGAGGCGGACCCGCACGACCTCGCCGTAGCCACTCCACAGCGACTGGATCCGTCCCGCGCGGCTGGCGCTGCGGGCGCCCATGGCTGTGGCGACACGGTCGAGGAGAGGAGCTCGGCTCACGGCCGGACCTTAGTCCACGAACATCTCCACCGGCGTGCCGGCGGCGGGATCTCCCTCGACGAGACCGTTGTAGGCGATCTGGACGGTTCGCTGGTCCTCGCAGTCCTTGCCCGTCTGGCTCACGAAGAGGGAGCCGTAGGGGAAGCCGGAGCAGCCGTCGCTCCCGAAGAGGCTCTGCTGGAGCACGTCCCAGGTGTGTGGGTGGTCGTCGCAGCCCGAGACGCCGCTGCCGCCCGACGATCCGCTGCCGAAGTAGCAGGGCTCCTGGGCGCCGCCCACCTGGTAGCGCTCGGTGTTCACCTTGGCGCAGCTGTAGCTGTACTCGCCGGTGAAGCCGGTGATCACCTCGTCGGCGCCGCAGCTCGTGCCCCGGTCGATGCTCGGCTCGTGGAGCAGGATGTCGTCGCTCGGCAGGGGACAGCAGACGAAGTTGGGGCCGTGGCCGTCGTCCATCATGAAGGCGGCGTGGTCGGCTGGGCAGTGTGCCGGTGTGCCCGACATCCACACCATGGTGTCGACCGAGCAGGCCTGCGGCTCGTGGACCGGCGTCTCCTCCTCGGGCTCCGGGTCTCCCTCCTGCTGGTGTTCGCCGGTGTGACCGGTGTCGGCCGTGTCGTACTCGAAGGGCACGAAGGGCTCGTCGTGCTCCTCGACCCCGGTGTCTTCGGCAGCCTCCTCTTCATCGAGGGGGCTGGGGTGGAAGCTCTGCTCCATGCAGGCGACGAGGGAGAGGCTGGTCGCCATCGCCCCGAACCATGCGCGCGTCATCGTGGTTCCGTCGGTGCCGTGTTTCCAGGGTAGACCACGTGTATACCTGGCGTGTGGCGAGCCTGTGACACCAGCTGCCCCCCCTCGGGCGGTGGCGACCAGCCCGGTCTCTCCGTGCGCTACACCATGGGTGGAGACGCTCATGCCCACGGTGCCCTGCCTGACCTCGATGCTGCTCCTGCAGGGTGGCCACAAGTCACCGGACTCCTGGCGCCCCGAGAGCGCCGGGTCCGTCGATCACGACAGCCTCCCCCTCCGCTGCCACTGGGGGGACGACGCCGACGAGGCCCTGTGCGACGAGGCCCTCGGCTACCTGGAGGATGCCTGGGTGGCCCAGGTGGACGGTGCCGGCTTCGTGGAGCCCCTGCCCGACGATGACGGGCTCCTCGACCTCTACATCACCTCGGAGAGCGCCGGTGGTGGCGCCTATGCCTACGGTCCCTGCTCCACGAGCGAGGTCGAGGGCCGCCAGGGCTGTCACGCCTACATGGTCATCGACCCCGACTACGCCCCCGCCCTGCTCGATCTCACCGTGGCCCACGAGTTCAACCACGTGCTGCAGTACGCGACGGACTTCGAGGAGCCCACCCTGCCCCTTTGGG
>JAERSX010000547.1 GCA_016845285.1 Deltaproteobacteria bacterium
CGCAGTGGCGACGAGCTGCAGGACAAAGAAGACCGGCACCGCTGCCAGACCGTGCCGAACCAAGAGGGCCAGGCTGGGCGGCAGGATGGCGCCCTGGGCGTAGAAGAAGGTGGTGGTGGCCCGCGCCCGCAACACCGCCAAGGGATCGACGCCGAGCGCCTGATCGAGCCACGCTGGATCACCCGAGGACAGACGCCCCGGCAGCGCACCCATGAGCGCGACGGCCGCGCCCGAGACCGCCAGGGTCCGGTCGAGGGCGACCGGGTCGGCGGTCCAAGCCGCCGAGAGGCCCACGAGTCCCAGTCCCCAGGCACCCATGGCCCAGCCACGGCGGGCACGCCAGCCGGCGCGCAGGGTGCGCAGCATCTCGGGGCGCCCTCGGGCCAGCCAGTCCAGGTAGACATGGCTCGCCTCTTCGGCTGCGGTCTCGCCGTCGGCCACGGCATACAGCCCGTCGATCTCGGCGAGCAGGGCGGTCGCGCGGACGTACCAAGCACGGCCGAGGGGCGCAGCCAGGGCCCATCCCACAGCCCCCAAGAGGGGTGGCAGCGCCAGCAAGGCCCAGCCAGGCGTCCACCCACCGAGAGCCAGCTGCAGCCCCGCCGAGGCCAGGGCCACTGCGAGCCCGACCACACCCAGCACAGCACCTGGTGCGTAGATCAAGGCCGCCTGGAGGCGTGGGTTGTCGCCACGGATGGCGTCGAGGACCCGTGCCAACCCGGGGCTGTAGGCTGCCCAGACCGCGGCCAGATGCACCGTGAAGCCGACCCCGAGGCTGCAGATCCAGGCCCCGAAGACAACGCCTACTGCACCCATCCAGGCAACCACGTGGCCGTCGAGCGCGATGGGCAACAGCAACAAGGCGCAGCCGAGGGGCAGGTAGAGCCTCGCCCGCGCCGTGCCTTCCGCCACCGCCGCCAGCAAGGCGGCAGCCTTCACGGGGTGAGGATCGAGCACAGCACGCTCGGGGGAGCGCACGAGGTCGCTGTAGGTGTGCAAGGCCATGGCCCCTGCCACCAGCCATCCCAGGCGAGAAGCGATGCCGTCGACCCCGGCGGCCAGGTTGCCACCGTCGAGGAACGCGAGGAGCGAGTCGCGGACCAGCGGAGTTGCCACCCCGAACGCCGCCAAGGTCGCGAGGCCGCCCAGGCTCCGCCCCTGCCGAGCCCGCAGGCGTCGTCTGACCTGGCGGTAGGGATTCAGCCTGGCTCCTACGGGGTCTTCAGAACCGGTTGGCTGCTACGTCAGCCGACCACATCGTGGCCATCGAGGTATCGCCAGCCCCCGAAAGGGTCCACCTCAAGGGTTGACAACGCAAGCCTCGTCGGTATGTTCCACAACTTAGCCCCTGCTCGGAGGCACCCGTGAGCAGCCTGCGCACTCTCTGCCTGGCGTCCACCGCCTTGGCCTTCTTCTCCCTTGCAACCACCGACGCCTGGGCGGCGGACGACGAGGACGAAGACATCATCGACCTGGACGCTCCCCTCGACGTCGACGAGCTGCCGCAAGCCGACGAGCTCGATGAGTCCTTGGACGACATCATGAGCGGGGGCTTCGACGAAGAGCCGAAACCCAGCTCCCGCAAGGAACGACTCGCTGCCACCGACGACAGCGAGCTCGACTTCGACGATCTCGACATGGATCTCGAGGAACCCCGGGAGGGGATGAACGAGTTCGACGAGTTCGACGAATTCGGTCCTGACGAAGAGCTCGAGGAGTTCGAGGAGTTCGAGGAGTTCGAGGAACCCGAAGAGGATCTCGGCGACATGCGCGACCTCGGGGAGTTCGAGCTCCTCGATGAGCCCACCGAAGCCGAAGCGGCCCGGCGCGGCCTGAAGCCAGCCACCTACGGACTCTCCATGTCCGAGGCCCGCCCGCTGGCCGACAACTGGGACGGCGAGGTGGTGGCCAAGGGACCCGACGCCGTCGTGGTCGAGCTCCCCGTGCTGGTCACGAAGCGCCCCGAGGACTTCCTCGGAGAGACCACCTGGATCGTGGCACGCTTCATGGTGGACGGGGCCCGCAAGGGCGAGCAGCGGCACGTGGTCCACTCCACCACCATCGCCGACGTGGGAGCCACCGTGGTGTGGGTGAAGGCCCATGTCCCGGTGCTCGAGTCCAAGGGCGTCGTCGACATCACCATCTCCCAGGAATTCCCTGACGGTGACGAGGTGGAGCTCTACACGCGGTCGGTCCGCTACTGAGCGCGGTGCTCAGCTCACCGCCCGACGACCATCTCTCCCCTTAGGGAGTTGGTGAAGCCGCGCAGGATGTGCACCGGCACGGTCTGGCCGACCAGATCGAGGCCGCCGGGGAAGTTCACGGTCTTGAAGGTGCCACTGCGCCCACAGATCACGCCAGAGTCGTGGCGGCTCGGGCCCTCGACCAGCACATCGAGGGTCTGCCCCTCGAGGGCACGGTTTTCTTCCACCGAGATCTCGCGCTGCCGTTGCTGCAGCCGCACCAGACGGGCCTGCGCCACGTCCGGCGGCACCTCGTCGCCTCGGTCGATCAGCCGAAGGGCCGGAGTGCCGGGACGCGGGGAGTACTTGAAGCTGAAGGAGCTGTGGAAGCGGACCGCATCAAGCAGCGTCATGGTGTCGTCGATGTCGGCCTCGGTCTCACCGGGGAAGCCCACGATGAAGTCGGTGGACAGCACCAGATCGGGTCGAGCATCGCGCAGGTCTGCCACCAATCGCAGGTAGCGCTCCCGCGTGTAGAAGCGCTTCATGCGCTTGAGCACGGCATCGCTACCAGACTGCACGGGCAGGTGAAGGTGCGAGGTCAGCTGGGGAAGGTCGCGGTAGGCCTGCACCACGTCGGGGCCCATGTCGCGGGGATGGGAGGTGGTGTACCGGATGCGCGCGACCCCCGGCACGGCCGCCACGGCGTACAGCAGCTGCGCAAAGGTCTTCTCGCCGGGCACCTTGAGCCCGTAGGAATTCACGTTCTGGCCCAGCAGGGTGATCTCCTGGACACCCCGTGCCACCAGCGCGCGCACCTCAGCGACGATCTCAGCCGAAGGCCGCGACAGCTCCGCGCCCCGCGTGGCCGGCACGATGCAGAAGGTGCACTTGTTGTCACAGCCCTTCTGGATGGTCACGAAGCCACCCACCCTCGCCTCGGCCGCCGGATCGATCTCCGGAGAGAAGATGTAGTCGTCGGCGTCGAGGAAGTCGGTGTCGAGGATCTGCTCGGCGCGTCCCCTCCCCTCGAGGCTCTGCGCGACCATCTGGCGGATCCGCGGCACGGCGTCCGGGCCGAAGACCAGATCGAGATCCGGGTAGCGATCGAGGAGCTTGCGGCCTTCCTGCTGCGCCACGCAGCCGGCGACCGCGATGGTCAGCTCCCCTCGCCTCTCCCGCTTCAGCTTCCGAGCCTCTCCCAGGAAGCTGTGGACCTTCAGCTCGGGCTTCTCACGCACCGAGCACGTGTTGACGATGACCAGATCGGCCTCGTCGAGGACCTCGGTCTCCGCGTAGCCATCGCGGGCCAGCTGGGCCTTCATCTTCCCGGTGTCGTACACGTTCATCTGACACCCAAAGGTGCGGATGTAGACCTTGCGGTCAGATGTCGACGAGGGGTCTCGGGTCATGGACTGCAGCGCTCCGGCCTGGGGCTGAGGCAAGAGCGAGGGCTATCCGCGGCCTCGGCCCCGCACAAGGGCCGTGCGCAGGCGATCGCGCCGCCGGCGCCTGCTCCGGAGACGCCGACTCGGGACTCCCCGCCAGCCCTGGGCCAGGCGAGGGTGGAAGCCCAGAGCCTCAGCGGCCTCGCCGAAAGCGACCACGGTGTCCGGCTTCAGGCGTCGCCCCTGGGCAAAGGGCTCGGAACGACCGGCCACGGCCACGACCAGCGGCTCGATGAGGCAGGCGTAGACCTGGGTGGGGCCGTAGCCAGCGAACACCTGGTAGAGCCGGCCCCAGCCTCCGGCCCGCCACCCTGGAGGAGGCACGACCGCTTCACCCGCGAGCACCCTCACCCCACGAGCGGGTGCGCCGACGAGGGTGTCCGGGATGGCCACGTCGATGAGCACGGCACCGGGCGCCACCGCCTCGGCCGGAATGGACGCGCCGGTCGGACCCGCACCAACGACGATCTGTGCGCCCGCCACGGCCTCTTCGGCCCCAGCAAGAGCCTCGAGGCCGAGGCGCCGCGCCGTCCGCCCGTGATCCACCCGAACCGACACCCCGTCGCTCCGGAGCAGAGCCGCGAC
>JAERSX010000548.1 GCA_016845285.1 Deltaproteobacteria bacterium
GGGCTCTGTGATCAACATCGTGAACTTCGACGGCTCGTAGAAGCCCTCGATGAAGCTGTTGACCTCCTCGAGGCTGAGAGCCTCGACGTCCTCCACCACGGACTCGTCGAAGCCCGGCTCCCTGTCGTTGCCCACCTCCCAGAGCGCTTCGTTGAGCACCTGACCCGGAGACTGCTGACCGAAGAGCAGCCTCCCTCGCATCGATCCCTTCGCCGCCTCGAGCACCTCCGCGGTGATGCCCTCGGTGCGCATGGTCTCCACCGTCTTTCGGAGCTTCGCCTCGATGGTCTCGCGGTTTTCGGTGCGAGTGAAGGTGGTCAGCCCGTAGAGCCGAGGCTCGCTGGCCCCAGCGAGCTGGGCGCGAACGCCGTACGTCTCCCCACCCTCGTGACGCAAGGCCACGTACAGCCGGGAGTAGAAGTGGCCGCCGAGGGCGTGGTTGGCGACCAGCCACCGCGCATAGTCGGGGTGCTCCCAGGTGAGCCCCTCTCGGAACCACGAGAGGTAGACCTGGGTGAGGTTTTCCACGGGCTCGGTGGCCGTGTCGGGCGGGTCCAAGAGCTCGAGGACCGCGGGCTCCATGTCTTCGGGCACCGCCTCACTCACCGGAGGCAGCAGCTCGACCGCCAGCGCCTCGGCTTCCTCACGGCTGAGATCGCCGCCGAAGCCCAGCGCCCGTCCGGGCAGGCGCAGCAGCGTGTCCCTCGTGGCCACGAGCTGGTCGACGTCTTGCACGACATCGAGGGGCTCGTCATACCCCTGGCGGCGCACATCTCCCTCGGCGAAGAGGAGCGCGTGAGCGGCCTGCTGCGAGCGGAAGTTCGGGTCCTTGAGGCTCGCCTTCCAGCCGAGCTGCCGGTTCTTCTGATCGCGCTTGAGCTCATCGGGGTCGTAGGCGGTGTTGGAGAGCACGTCGCCCAGGAGCTCTACGACCGCGGGGAGGTCGCGCTTCAAGCAGCTCACCATCACGATGCTGCGCTGGTTCTTGATGGAGAAGCCGAAGCTGGCCGCGAGGTTGTCAGCGCGGGTCCGCAGGCTGCCCTCGGGATCGTAGAAGGTGTTGTAGAAAGCCTCCGACCCGCCGTTGGCGCGAAACCACGGTGTCCAATTTCCCGCAGAAAGCTGGATGCGGAGCTCCACGAGGGGCACCCGGTGATCTTCGACGAAGACCACCTGGGTCCCGTCCTCGAGGGACCACATGACGGGCGCCTTGAGGGCCGGCTCGTGCTCGGGTGGGGCCTCGGCGACCTCCTCGGCAGCGGGGGCTTCGACAACCTCGGCGGCGTCGGCAGCATCGGTGTCGGGGGCGGCATCGGCCTCGTCGGCGTGGGCAACGAGGGACAGCATCAGGCAGACGACGAGGCTCATGCCTCACCTCCATCAGCAGCGGCTTCGGTGGTGGGCAGCTCCTCCGGCACCCGGTCGGGCTTGCCCCTCTTGATGAACAGCTCGATGGGCTGGGCCTCGTCGACGTAGGTCTTCCAGGCGGCGCCCACCTGCTCGAGGCTGACCGAGTCGATGGCCTCAGCGCTGCCCTGGAGGGCGAGGCTGTCATCACCCTGCCAGGCGTAGGCGGTGCCCAGGGCGTCCGCCATGGAGGCCGCGTAGTAGCTCCGCCGGAGCTCGTCTTGCAGCAGCCGACGGCGGACCGTCTCGAGGCTGTCCTCGGTCAGCCAGTCGCCCTCCGACATCACGTCCTCCACGCCATGCAGGATCTTGAAGGCCTTGCCCTTCGAGCGAAAGGGCAGGCTCACGCTACCGAAGCCGAGCAGGCTTCCTGCGGCGAGCTCCTCTGCGAGGGCCCCCCCGTCCAGGGCCTTGCCCTGCTTGGTGACCAGCTCCTCGCGGAAGTGGTCGACCTCACCACCGGCGAGCATCTCGGTCATCACCTTCCACGCCCAGTAGTCGGCGTGGCGGCGGGTCGGGCCGTAGTACACGAGCGCTGCGACCTTCATGGGCGGGATGTCTTCCTTGAGCACCCGTCGTCCACCGGTCTCCAGCGAGGTCAAGCTCGGCACCTCGGGGGGCGTCAGTCGCTCCTTGTCCACCTCGCCGAACAGCTCGGAGACCCGCTGCATCACGGAGTCCACGACCACCGGTCCCACCACCACCAGGTGCATGTTCGCCGGGTGGTAGTAGCCCTCGTAGAACTTCCGCACGAGCTCCAGATCCGCGCCGTCGATGTCCTCCTTGGTGCCAACCGGCGAGCGGCTGTAGGGATGGTCACCGAAGAGGGTCTCCAGCGCCGGGCCGAGCAAGCGCGAGAAGGGGTCGTTCTCCGTGCGCAGGCGCAGCTCCTCGGTCACGATCTTCTTCTCGTTGTCGAGGTTGTCCTGGTCGAGCACGAGGTTGACCATGCGATCGGCCTCGTAGACGAGCACCTGATCGTGCGCGCCCGGACGGATCTGGGAGATGTAGACGGTGTTGTCGAAGGACGTGTACGCGTTCTCGGAGCCACCGTTCACCGTGTGGTGTCGGGCGTAGTCCTCGCCCGCATAGGTGGTGGTGTCGCCGAACATCAGGTGCTCGAAGAGGTGGGCAAAGCCGGCCTCGGCGTCGGCTTCGTGAGCCGAGCCCACCTGCACCCAGAGCTGGGTGGCCACGACGGGAAGGTCCGGGTCGGCGAGGATGGAGACCTTGAGACCGTTCGGCAGGGTCTCGGAGAGGAAGGCGTCGACCACCTGCGGCGGCACCGGCTCGCTGGACGCTTCGGCAGCCTCGGAGTCGTCGGACGGGTCGGCCGACTGCGGCACGTCCGCCTCGGCAT
>JAERSX010000549.1 GCA_016845285.1 Deltaproteobacteria bacterium
GACCCACCCCCACCCCTACATCCACAGCAACATCACCGGCTTCCTCAACATCCTCGAGGCATGCCGACACCACACGGTGGAACACCTGGTCTATGCCTCGTCCAGCTCGGTCTACGGGGCCAACGGGGCCTTCCCGTTCACCGAGCACGCCCCGGCCGACCATCCACTCAGCCTGTACGCCGCCACCAAGCGTGCCAACGAGCTCATGGCGCACGCCTACAGCCACCTGTACGGCCTTCCCACCACAGGCACCCGATTCTTCACGGTCTACGGGCCCTGGGGGCGCCCCGACATGGCGCTCTTCCTCTTCGCAGAGGCCATCGCCGCCGGACGCCCCATCAAGGTCTTCAACCGGGGCGACATGGAGCGAGACTTCACCTACGTCGACGACGTGGTGGAGAGCCTGGTGCGCCTCCTCGACCACCCGCCAGCCGGAGACCCCGACTGGGACGCCACCGAGCCGGACCCCGCCCGCTCCCGGGGGCCCTTCGCCGTGTACAACGTGGGCCGAGGCGGACCCTGCCCGCTGATGGACTACATCGCGGCCCTCGAGAAGGCCATGGGCCGCACCGCCGAGAAGATCTTGATGCCCATGCAGCCCGGCGATGTGCGCAAGACCTGGGCCGACACCCGAGATCTCGAGGCGCTGGTGGGCTACCGGCCTCAGACCACCATCGAAGAGGGGGTGGCCGCCTTCATCGACTGGTACCAGAGCGAAGACTGGGCCGCCGTCGCGCGAGGCTGAGCCACACGAGCGCAGACACGGCCAGCGGTGCTGCAGACACGGGCGCGCGATGTGAAGACACGGTGCCGCACGCGCGTGTCCCGTCCGCCTCGTCTGGCCGAGGAGCCGCACCCGCCTCGGCGACCGAGGCAGCATAGGCGGCCACCACTCCCGCCACGGCCGCGGGGAACGCCGGGTCGACGACATCGAGGTCGTCTTCGATGGTGGGGTACTCGGGGGGCTGGGGGAAGCTGGCGAAGTGAAGGGCCGGGATGCCGGCCTGCCAGAAGGGGTAGTGGTCGGAGCGGTCGTCCCCCCCGATGGCAGCCTCGTCGATTCCGTCGACACGCAGGGGTAGCGCGAGATCGTCTTCCAGGTCGAGGGCCAGCCCCTCGATGGCGTCCGCGTGTTGTGCAGACACGGTGTCGAAGCTGAACCACAGCAGGTCGGCACCGCCCGGGTTGTAGCCCACCGGATCGAGCTGCAGCACCACGGCGATCTCCTCTCCACGGCTCAGGGCATCGGCCACGTAGGCCTCGGAGCCCACCAGCCCCACCTCCTCGGCGTTGAAGAGCACGAAGCGTACGGTGTGTCGCCAGCCGCCCGGCTCGGCCGCCATGAGCCGCGCCACCTCCAGCACCGCGGCGATCCCCGAGGCATCGTCGTCGGCGCCTGGCGCCGGATCCACCTCGGCATCCCATCCCTCGGTGGCCGAGGCCGTCGAGTCGAGGTGAGCCGTCACCAGCACCGCGGGCAGCTCCGGCTCACTCCCAGCCAGCTCTGCCACCACGTTGGCCCGTGTCTCCGCACCCAGGGCGAACTCCTCCGTCCACACCTCGACACCGTCCACGGCGTCGAGCTGCTCCGCGATCCAGTCCACGGCATGTGCGTTGTCGGCGTGGGCCACATGGCGGGACTCGAGGCGCATGACCCGATCTCCCACCTCGGCCCACGACGCACCGCTGAGCGCAGACACGTGCGTGAGGATGGCCTCCTCGTCGGGTCCCCGGGCCAGGTGGTCCAGGTCCTGCGCGCCGGCCGCAGACACGCTCCAGAGCAGCAAGAAGATCATGGGTCGAAGCCGAGCTCTCGCCGCTGGCTGCGGTAGTCCTCGAGCTGGGTGCGGTGGGCCTCGCCGAGCCCCATGAACTGCAGCAGCGCCCAATTGATGAGCTGGTTGCCCCACACCGGCAGCAGGCGCCGCAGCCAGTCCATGAGGTAGGCCTCTCGGGTGATGCGCAGACGGGGCTGATCGCGCCGCACCGCTCTCAAGATCTGACCGGCGGCCCGACGCGGCGAGATGCCGAGGGAGGCGAAGCGGGCCTTGGCCTCCTCGCGGTCGATGGACTCGTCGATGCGAGCGTCGGCCACGATGCGGGTGTCGACGCCGCCGGGGTGCACCACGGTGACCCCCACATGGGTCGGCCGGAGCTCCTCCCAGAGACACTCAGAGAGTCCACGCACGCCGAACTTGCTGGTGCAGTACGACGACTGGCCCAGGATGCCCGCGATTCCGAAGACACTGGAGATGTTGACGATGTGGGCCTCGTCGACCTCCATGAGATGCGGGAGGAAGACATGGCAGCCATAGACGACGCCCCACAGGTTGATGCCGATGAGCCACTCCCAGTCGTCGAGGGAGTGATCCTTGAAGGCATGGCTGACTGTGACACCCGCGTTGTTGATCACGAGGTGGACGGCGTCGTGCACCTCGAGGACGGCTGCAGGCAGTGCCTCCATGGCAGCCCGGTCTGATACATCGACCACATGGGTGCTCACACGAACCGTGCCGCCGCCGACCGCTTCCGCCAGCTCTGCGAGACGGTCGCCCCGAATGTCGACCGCCGCCACGTGACAGCCCGCCTCGATGAGCTGCTGCACCAGCGCGCGGCCGATGCCACTTCCCGCTCCCGTGACCACCGCTGTTCGCCCGGTGAGCCGCTTCATCCTGGCCTCCTCGGCCACCCTCCGCTCGAGCGGGCCGCCGACGGGAGCGTACTCCGACGCTGCCTGATCGAAGCCACTGAGTAGGATGGCCCGATGCCGCGCTGGCTACCAACCTTGATCTCCCTGGCCCTGAGCCTGCTGC
>JAERSX010000550.1 GCA_016845285.1 Deltaproteobacteria bacterium
AAGCTGCATGGTGAAGCAGGTGGGTGCTCGATCACTGCCCGCGAGAAGCCACACCATCTCGTTGAAGTCAGCGAACTCGTTGTGGACCCCGTCTCCCAAGGCCTCTACGCCCGTCAGGTAGCCCGAGGGGTCGATCTCGTGTCCCCCGTCGTCGTCCCGCCACTGACCGATGGGGTCGAAGTGTTCGAAGCCGAACCCGATGGCGTCCATGTACTGGTGGCAGCTCAGGCAGGCCTCGTCGGTCATGTGCTGGGCGTAGCGCTCCCTGGTGGAGAGGGTGTCGTCCAGGGGGACGAAGTCCTGCACATCGGGAGGTGGGTCTGGCAGCACCTGGCACAGGATGCGCTCGCGGACCCAGAGGCCTCGAAATGTCGGCGAGGTATTGATCGGGTGTGCGGTCACCGCGTGCATGCTGGCCTGACCGAGCAGGCCGAGACGAGGGGTGCTGCTCAGGTCGAGGCGCAGATCGGTGGTGACCCGCTCGTCGACCTCGTAGTGAGCGGCGAGCTCTGGGTGGTACATGGTGTAGTCGGCGACCAGGAGCTCCTCGAAGGTGCCGGCACCCCGGGTCGCCACGAAGACCGCGAAGTCCGCAGGCTCGTCGTAGAGCTTCTCTCGAATGCTGCCGGGGAAGGGAGCCGAGTAGTCGCCAGCCTTCTCGATGCTGCGGACCGCCTCGACGGCCAGCCACTGGCTCACGAAGGTCGCGAAGGCTGCGTCCGCGCGGGGGTCGTTGAGCATCGTCTCGGCTGTGGCACTCAGCCCCTCGGGCGTGTCGAGCTCGCCGGCCTCCGCGGCTTCGAAGAGCCCGTCGTCGGGCATGGTGCGCCACAACGTGTAGCTGAGGGCGCTCGCGCGCTCCCAGGGGTCCAACACAGAGATTCCGTCTCGTCGGGCGAGCCCCACCTCGGACCGGTAGAGGAAGTGGGGTGAGGTGAGCATGGCCGCCACCCCGAGCTCCAGGGCGTCACCCGCGGTCCGCTGGGAGAGCATGGCCTCGCGGTAGCGGAACTCCTCGGAGTCCGTCAGGGGCCGCCTGAAGATGCGAGGGGCGACCTCGCTGAGGAAGCGGTCGACGCAACGTCGTGCCTTGCGGGAGTCGATGGAGTCGTCCATCGACTCGCAGTCCAGCCAGCGCTCCTGGAGCTCGACGACGGCGGGCGCCACCTCCAGGGCGGCCAAGGCGTAGAGATGGGTGTGGCGGCTCGACACGAGGCCTGCGGTGGCCGAGTTGTCGAAGGCGAACTCGGAAGGCCTGGCTTCCACGGGCAGGACCTCTTCCCACCACTCCAGGAGGTCGTACTCTTCGTTTGTGAGCTCGTCTTTGCTTGTGGGTTCGCCCACCTCCAGCTGGAAGAGGTCGCGCACGGTGTTGCCGTACTCGTCCCGCGAGAGCAGACGCAGCTGAGGTGGGGGGCGCTCGGTGGCGTCGGGATCGAAGCGTGGGACAGCGTCTTCGATGCTCTCGTAGACCTCAGGCGCCGGGTCGAGGAAGGGGTCGACCCCGCCGGGGGCATCCGGGCCACAGCCACTGCTCAGGAGCAGGGCGAGGATCGGTGAGACTGCGCTGGAAGAATGGAATCTCAAGTGGAGATTATGTTCCTCGGAGGGGCGCAGATCAACATCCGGGCATGCTCAGTAGCGGCTGTAGACTCGCCAGCCGCTTCGACGTCTCTGGAACGCTTCGAAGCCGCGCAATTCGAGCGGGGCGCGGTAGCGGTGCCCACGAAGCCGCCAGCGAGCTGGGGGGCCCAGCACCCGCAGTGCGGCGCGATGACGCAGGCTCCCGCGGTCTTCGCCCACTCGGACGTTGGGGTAGCCCAGCCGAAGGTACTGGCGGATGTCTTGCAGGCGCTGGTGGGGAGCGCCGGCCAGCCAGGGGAGGACCGTCACACGGGGGAAGTAGGGCACCCAGTCGGCGAGGCTCTGCGGTGGGTCCACGCCCAGGTCGACCGAGCGCTCCCAGAGCGGCGAGCCTGGATAGGGCGTGAAGATGTTGGTGTGGCAGTCGGCGCGATCGTAGCGTGCGTAGATCTGCCCGATGAGATCGACGGTCTCGCGCAGGGCCGACTCGTCCTCGCCCGGCAGCCCGAAGATGAAGCCGAAGCTGGCTCGCACGTCGCCTTGGCGGCAGCGGTCGACCGCCTTGAGCGTGTTCTCCACCTTCGAGCGCTTCTCGATGGACTTGAGCACCCGGTCGCTGCCCGACTCGGCGCCGAAGTGGATCCGCACCAGGCCGGCGCGGCGGTACATGCGGATCTCGTCGGGACTCAGGCGTGCCACGGAGTCGGCGCGGTCCTGCACGTACCAGTCGACCTTCACTCCGCGGCGGAGCAGGCCCTCGGCGATGGCCTTCGAGCGGTCTCGGAAGAGAAAGAAGATGTCGTCGACGATGCCGAGGAGGCCGACGCCGTGGCGCTCCACCAGGAAGGCCACCTCGTCGACCACCTGTTCGGCAGGCAGCATGTCCAGGTTGCGCCCGTAGACGGAGGCATTGCTGCAGTAGCCGCAGTTGTACGGACAACCGTGCGAGGTGGTGTAGAGCAGCCACCGGAGGCCTGTGGCCCGCTCGTAGCGATCGAGGTCGATCAGCTCGTAGCCGGGCATGCGGTCGGGCAGGGCGGCGATGGGGGTGTACGCCCGCTCGGGCGCGCGCTGGATGTCGCCGTTCGTGTCCTTGTAGAGGGTCCCTGCGATGCCCTCGGGGCGCTCGCCGGCGCGCAGGGCCGCCACGATCT
>JAERSX010000551.1 GCA_016845285.1 Deltaproteobacteria bacterium
CACCAGTACTGGGGCCACGTCGTGAAGCCGGCCACCATTGCCGACTTCTGGATCGCCGAGACCTTCGCCGAGACCTACAGCTGCCTGTACGTGGGTGCTGTGCACGGGCCCACCGACTGCGAGCAGCGTCACGCCGGCTACCGACAGACCTGGGAGAAGGACATCCCCGTGGGCCACGCCTCGCTGCGGCGGGCCTACAACACCGTCAACCAGCCCTACGTGGTCTACAACTACGGCCCCTTCGTCATGGACCGGATGCTCCGGCCACGCATCGGCGATCAGGCCTTCTTCGGCGCCCTCGACACCTTCGCCCGCGACCTCGACGAGGGCTCGGGCAGCTCCGAGGACCTGCTCGCCCTCTTCGAGGAGAAGAGCGGCCAACAGCTCGACGACTTCTGGAGCTTCTGGGTGGACCAGGGCTTCCTGCCCAAGCTGGCCCTCGACTACAAGGTCCGCAGCCAGGGGGGCACCACCACCGTCGAGGGTCAGCTCACGAGCGGCGTGCCCTTCGGCACCGTGCGGGTGCCCGTGCGCATCGGGCCGGCCGGAGAGGCCGGGGAGTTCGTCGTGGTCGAGGTGATCGACGGTGTGGGGACCCTCTCCCACACGCTGCCCGCCGGCAGCCCCGAGCCCGCCGTCGCCCTGGATCCCTTGGAGCAGGTGCTGGCGAGGAGCCGCAAGACGCGCCGGGTGAAGTGAGCACCGCTCAGGGCAGGGGCGCCAGGTCCGGGGCGACGAAGGTGGCCTTGGCCTCGGCGGTGAGGAGCTGCTCCCGGGTGTAGTAGAGGCGGAGCAGCGTGCTGCTGCCGAGCTCGGGGTAGGCGGCGACGAAGGCCGCGGAGGTGGCCTCGGGGCCGTGGGCCTGGCGGGTGGCGGCGACGAGGCGGAGCCAGGCCACGGTGACGGTCTCGTGGTAGCCCCGGTCGATCTGCTCCACGCGGCCGTGGGCTGCGTTCAGGGCCTTCACTCCCGCGCGCATGAGGGCACGAGCCTCGTCGAAGGAGTGTGCACTCAGCAGGCACCAGGCGACGCGCAGATGGGCGGTGTGGGTCCAGGTGCTGGGAGCGAGGCGGCTGGCCTGGAACAAGGCGAGGAGCTCGTGATCCTCGAGCTCGGCCTCGGTCGGGTGGACCGCTTCGCCCACCAGCTCCACGTCGGGCCAGGGCGCCGCACGGAGGTGCGCGAGGCGCGACGCGAGGCCGGTCGCGTGGAGCTCGAGCTTGTGGCCGTCGGGATCGAGGAAGTAGTGGCTCGCACCCTCGGAGCTGTTGGGCTGCCATGTGGGCACGCCAGCTGCCTCGAGGCGGACGACGGAGCCGGCGAAGTCGGCAGCATCGAAGGCGACGTGGGTGTACTCGGTCAGCGGACGCTCCACGGCGCGCAGATCCAGGACGAGCGCCACCCAGGTCTCACCCGACCGGAGGTAGCGGCCGCGGGGCCAGCGGGCGAGGAGCGTCATGCCCAGCAGGTCGACGTAGAAAGCCTCCGACCGCGCCAGGTCGGTGACGGAGAGCGTGAGGTGGTTGAGCGAGCCGATCATCAAGCGGAACCTATCGGATCAACGAGACCACTTGGGCCACCTCACCACGCCGCCGCGCCCTCGCAGCGCTCTGCTGGCGCGAAGGCCTCGGCGGGAGGCGGGTTCACGGCGACCACCGTGCGCGTGCCGCGGCACAGGCGCAGCGCCGTCGTGGCCAGCGCCGCGGCGAGGCGGTCCTCGGGCGCCGTCAGCGGCAGAGACCACAGCACCGTGTCCGAGGACGTGGACAGGACCAGGAGCGCATCGTCTCCGAAGCCAAGGCGGCGGAAGGCGGAGGCCCGCACCTCGGGCGCCCACAGCAGGGCCCGGGACTCGAGGTCCCACAGCGCCACCGTGCCCGAGCTGCTCACGGCGGCGAGGTGGCCGCCGGGCGAGACGTCGATGTCCAGCACCGGACGCTCCGGCCCGCGGAGGGTGGCGATGAGCGCGTCCTCCTCGAGGTCGTAGAGCTCCACGACTCCCTCTTGGCGGGGCACCAGGAGCTGCCGTCCCTGGGCGGCGAAGGCGGCCACGGGCGAGCTGGCCTGCAGCCCGTCGAGGTCGAGATCTGGGCGCTGACCGGTGGGGTCCACCACGGTGACCCGCGCTCCGCTGTCGAGGAGCAGGCGGTCGCCCGAGGGGCTCAAGCTGAGGCGGCCGTAGGCATGGCCGACCTCCAGCTCCCCAGCCGCCGCACCATCGAAGGCCCAGCCGCGCACCGCCCCGTCGTCACCTGTGGACCAGACCATGCCCCCCTCGGGGTGGGCGGCCAGATCGACGACCTCGCCGACATGGGCCCGACTGTGGGCCGTCACGGTCCCGGTCCGTGGGTCGAGGAACTGGAGCTGGCCCAGGCGGTCACCGACGACGAAGACCATGCCGTCCGGGGACCACGCCGTGGCGGTGGGTCCGGCGGACTCCATCTGCCACGAGGCCAGGGCCGCGCCGCTCGGCAGGTCGTGTGCCCGCATGATCCCGCCATCCCAAGCGGTCACGAGGATCGTGCCGTCCGGGGAGATGGCGGCCTGCTCGATGTGCGCGGGCACGTCGGTGATGGAGAAGACCACGCGCCCCTCGGGCAGGGCGCGCACCCAGGCGCCGCCCAGGCCTCCGGTCACGAGCCAGCGACCGGCGGGGTCGATGGCGACAGGTTCGGCCGCACCGCCGGGGAACGCCACGGTGCTGCCGTCCGGGCGCAGCAGGCGGACCGTTCCGTCCTGGAAGCCGCCGAGGGCCCCAGCACCGCCGGCGAGGGGCTGCAGCGCCGTGCGCATCCAGCGCCCGTTGGGCATGAGCGCATCGGCGGTGGCCATGGCGTCGTCCTCCGGAACCTCGGGGGGCGGCAGGGCGAGGGGCTCCACCGAGCCGGTGGCGGCCTCGATCTCCACGACCGGGCCCTTCCGAGGGGTCACGAGCACGTGGTCCGCGCCCACCCAGGTCAGCGCGGAGATGCCCTCTTCGACGGGCTCTTCCAGGTAGATGGTGCCCTCGGTGGCCGAGAGCCCCCGCTCCCGCTCGCCCCCATCGCCTTGCTCCTCGGCCGTCGGCCGTGCGACCTCCTCAGGCGCCCGGACCCGGCTCACCGACACCAGCTGACCCGTGGCGAGGTCATAGACGGCGACCCAGGGCTCGTAGTCCGCGCCAGCGGCCAGCCAGCGGCCGTCGGGGGAGACCGCCAGCGTGGACACCCCCCAGAGGTCGGCCCGGCGCCAGCTCGCATCACCGGTGGCCGTGTCCCAGATGATGAGCTGGCCACTCTCGGAGGAGCCGGCGACCCGGCTCAGATCGGGCGCCGCGGCCAGGGCGCGCACGGGCAGGTCGTGACCACGGAGGGACCGGTTGTGCAGCAGCGGCAGCACGGCCTCGCCGAGCGAGCTGGCGAGGGCTGCGGCGGTTGGCTGGTCGGCCTCGGAGAGCACGGCGGGATCGAGGTGACTGGCCAGCTCGACGGCGGCGAAGCGAGCTGCCATGCGATGGACCGGGCGCTCGGTGTGATCGTCGGCCATGGCCTGAAGGGCCTCGAGCTCGGCCAGGGTGGCCGGCGGATCGAGGCCCCGGCGCTCGGGCTCCAGGGGGGCGCAGGCCGCCAACAAGGGGGCGAGGGCCAGGATCGACGGGAACCGGGGCATGGGCTTCCGGGTGCGGCAGGTTGGACGCACCCGCTGCACCGATATTCGACCACGCGCTACCGTCGCCCCATGGCCACCCAGACCCTGAGCTGTCCGAACTGTGGGAGCACCATGCCCGAGCCTGTGGGCCCCACAGGCAAGGCGCTCCGCTGCCCATACTGCGAGAGCCGCTACCGCATCGTCGACCAGCAGGCCGTCCAGGCTCCCGCTCCCACCGATGACGGAACGGCCCTGGCCATCGTGGTGGCCGCTGTGCTCATCCTGGTCTTCGGGTTGGTGATCGCCCTCGTCCTCATCAAGAGCCCCGACACGCTCCTCGACCAGCCGAGCCTGGGCGAGGTCAGCGAGGTCACCAAGAGCATCGAACACACCGCCCCCGACGGGGTCTCCCAGGCCGTCCCGGACAGCGCCAAGGAGGCCATGGTCGAGCCCTCGGCCGTGTGGCGACCCAGCGGCACCATGCCGGCCTCGGGCGAGTCCTACTACGTGCTCGGCCACGTCGAGAACACCTCGCCCTACCCCATAGATCAGGTGCGCATCCAGGTGGTGCTCCTCGACGAGGCCGGCACCGACAAGGGCGTGGACTTCGGCTTCTCCGCCCGGCAACGCCTGGCCCCGGGCGAGGTCTCCCCCGCGAAGGTGCTGGTCAACGACCCCACCCCTCACGTCGACCGGCGCTACGAGCTCCAGCTGCGCCGCAGCACCTATGACCGCCCCCGGGCCGACGGACTGCGCGTCGATGCCATGGAGCCCATCTTCGAGGATCGACGCGGCTGGAGCTTCCAGGGCACCGTGCACCACGAGGGCACGGTGAGCGCACGCTTCGTCCAGCTGGAAGTGCAGGCCCTCGACGAGGCCGGCGAGCTCGTGGGCCTCGCCTCGACCTTCGTGGGCGGGGACGGCATCGCGGCAGGCTCCTCGGCCACCTTCAAGACGAGCCCCACCAAGACCATGCGGGAGCCCGCCTCCTTCACCTACTCGGTGACCGGGATGCCACAGGAGGACGCCGCGCCCTGAGCTGTGGCCAGCACGGGGTCAGGGCTCCGGTGCCCACCGCCGGACCCGCAGCTCCAGCTGGGAGCCCCACTCGGGAAGACGTGCAGGCCACGCACCGAGGGTGGTGAAGCCCAGCTGGTCGAGCTCTCTCGAGGGGCGGAGCCCTCCGCGTCGGCTGCCCTCGGAGACCACCTCCACCGCGTAGATCACACCCACCTCGGGAGGCAGCTCCTGCAGCAGACCCCGGTCGAAGCGCTCCACGGCGAAGAGCGTGTCGAGTTGGCCCTCTTCGATGGCCAGCAGCAGTCCGTCTTGCTCGACCGCCGGGCTGGCGGGCACCAGCATGCCCTGCAGGGGACCCGACTCCGATCGGTCTCGCTCGATGGCGGCCA
>JAERSX010000552.1 GCA_016845285.1 Deltaproteobacteria bacterium
GCTCGGCCCTGGACCGAGATCTGCCGCTGCTCGGCGTGTGCGGGGGCATGCAGGTGATGGCCGTGGCGGCAGGGGGCACGCTGCTCCAGGACATTGCCACCGCGCAGCCCGAGGCCCTCGAGCACGAGCAGCCCACCGACCCCGCCACCTCCTGGCACCCCGTGCTGCTCGAGGCCGGGCCCCTGTTCGCCGCCCTCGGCGCCGGGCCCCTGCAGGTCAACAGCACCCATCACCAGGCCGTCGACGCGCTCGGTGCGCTGGCGGTGGGCGGACGGGCGCCGGACGGGGTCATCGAGGTGGTCTTCCATCCCGCGATGCGCTTCGCGGTGGGCGTGCAGTGGCACCCCGAGCTCCTCGACGACGACCGGGTCTACGGCGTGTTCGCCGAGGCCCTCAGCGGCCAGCGTCCTCGGGAGTCCAGGTCCCCGCCGCGCCGTGCTGACGGATCAACATGACCTCGTGCACCCGGCGGTCGCGGAGGCCGAGCAGCCGGGGCAGGCGCAGGGTCAGCAGCTCACCCAGAGCCCGAATGGGCCCGATGTCCCGATCGAGGCGAAAGCGGACGGTGCGGTAGCCCTGCAGCGAGACCCGCACGGGAATGCGCACCCAGGGAACGACGACGCGGGTGAGCTGAACCGGGGTGGTGCCCACGATCTCCTTGCCCACGCGCACCTCGGCGCCGGTCGGCACGCTGCGGATGGTGGCGCGGTGCACGCAGCCCGTGCTCAGGGCCAGGGCACCGGTCAGGAGCAGTCGCGGTCCCAGAGGACGACGAGGGCGACGGGGCCGGATCATCCGACCGGAGAGGGGAAGCAGGTCATCACGGCATTGTAGCCAGGGCCCGTGCTGGCTACGGTCCGCCCATGGCGCGCTCCCCTCACTCCGTCCTGCGAACGACCGGCCTGCTGCTGGCCTCCCTCCTCCTCCTGGCACCCGCAGCCACGCTGACCGGCCTCGGCACGGGCTGCGCTGGCGCCAAGAAGCTCGTCAAAGACGACGCCATGGAGAAGGAGACCCTGCGCAAGGCCGCCCTCATCTACTGGGAAGGCGTGCGCTGGGGCGATGCCGATCGCGCCTCGGTCTTCATCCAGGACGCCGACCTGCGGGTGGCCTTCTCGTACTGGCTGGAGGACGAGCAGGAGGCGCGCCGCATCTCGGACGTGGCCATCATGCAGATCGAGCTGGGCCCCGAGATCGATCCGCCGAGCGACGGCCGCGAGAAGGAGGCCACCGTGCACCTGCGCATCGAGGGCTACGAGCTGCCGGCGCAGATCGTCGACAAGCGCCAGGAAGAGCAGACCTGGTACCGCACCCAGACCGGCTGGTACGCCGAGTGGACGGCGCCCACCGAGGAAGATTAGGCGCTGGCAGCACTGGAAGAACGGTTCCGGCGGTCCTCTCCTGAGGACTCCATGACCCTGACACACTTGACGCCCACGCCACCGGACCTCGACCGTCTGCTCCGGCAGCGCTTCGGGCACGCCACCTTCCGCGCCGGTCAGCGACCCGTCGTCGAACACATCGTCTCGGGCGAGGACGCGCTGGTGGTCATGCCCACCGGCGCGGGCAAGTCGCTCTGCTACCAGCTCCCGGCCCTGGCCCGCGGGGGCACCACCCTGGTGGTGAGCCCGCTGCTTGCGCTCATGAAGGACCAGGTGGACGGGCTCGTGGCCGCCGGTGTCAACGCCACCTTCATCAACTCCACGCTCACCGCCGACGAGCGCCGTGCCCGAATCCGCGGCATGCAGGACGGCGCATTCGAGCTGGTCTACGTGGCCCCGGAGCGGTTCACCCCGCGCTTCCTGGGACAGCTCCAGCGGGCGCCGATTCGGCTGCTGGCCATCGACGAGGCGCACTGCCTGAGCCAGTGGGGCCACGACTTCCGGCCCGACTACCTGCGCCTCGGCCGCGTGCGCGAGGCGCTGCCCGGCGTGCCCACCGCAGCGCTCACGGCCACCGCCACGCCCGTCGTCCAGGACGACATCCTCACCAGCCTGGGCATGCCCGAGGCCCGACGCTTCATCCAGGGCTTCGACCGACCCAACCTCGCCCTCGAGGTCATCGCCGCGACCCGGGCCCAGGACAAGCTCGACCTGCTGCCCGACCTCGTGATGCCCGGGCCCTCGCTCGTCTACTGCGCCACCCGCAAGCAGGTGGAGAAGGTCGCCGCCTCGCTGCGGGACGCGGGCGTTCCCTGCGGCCGGTACCACGCCGGGATGGACCATCCCCTGCGCATCCAGGTGCAAGACGACTTCATGGCGGGCCGTGTGCCGGTCGTGGCCGCCACCAACGCCTTCGGCATGGGCGTCGACAAGAAGGACGTGCGCAGCATCGTCCACTACGTCGTGCCCGGCACCGTCGAGGCCTACTACCAGGAGATCGGGCGCGCGGGCCGCGACGGAAAGCCCAGCCGGGTGGTGCTCCTCTTCCGCGAAGAAGACCGGTCCACCCAGGAGTTCTTCATCCGCATGTCGCACCCGCCGGTGGCGCAGGTGCACGCGGTCTACCAGGCGCTGCTGGAGACCCAGACCAACCCCATCTGGATGGGCCGACACGAGCTCGCCGACGCCGTGGGCGACCCCGACGTCAACGAGCGGGTCGTGGCGAGCTGCCTGGTGGTGCTCCAGAAGGTGGGGGCCGTGCGACGGCTGGCGCCCACCGAGCGCGAGGGCATGGTGAGCCTGCGACGCGACCGGCCCGTGAAGCAGCCCGACGGCATGCGCGGCCAGGTCTACGACTACGTGGTGCGCGAGCTCGCCGAAGATCCCACCCTGAGCGCCGCGCTCCGACCAGACCGCGTGAGCCACCAGCTGGGGCTGAACCGCGAGCAGCTCACGGCCGCCCTGCGGGGCCTCGAGGGCCGGGGCTACATCGCCTACAGCGCGCCGCAGCGGGTGGGCGGCGTGGAGCTGCTCCACCCCGATCAGCCCCTGAAGCTCGATGAACGCGGCATGCGGGAGCGCCGCCAGCGGGAGTTCTCCAAGCTCGAGAAGATGATGGGGTACGCGCGGTCGGGCTGCCGGCGCCGCTACCTGTTGGAGTACTTCGGGCAGTCGCCCCCGTGGGACCGCTGCGGCACCTGCGATGGCTGCCGCGAAGGCCGCGCCCTCATCAAGGGCAAGGCCACCCTGGGCCCCGACCAGAAGCTCGTCGTGCGCAAGCTGCTGGCCACGCTGGCCCGCATGGCGCGCCCGTCGAGCACGGGGCTCATCGCCAAGGTGGCCACGGGCAGCCGCGACAAGACGGTGATCTCCATGGGCTTCGACCGCCTGAGCACCCACGGCGTGCTGTCTGGCTGGACCAGCAAGGAGATCCAGGGCCTGCTCCACGAGCTCGTCCATGCCGGCGCACTCTCAGCAGACTTCGCGACCCACGCCGTGGGGGGCCACGAGCGCACCTACAAGCAGCTGTGGTTCACCGAGCTCGGCGCCGAGGTGATGCGCGACGAGGCCGAGGACTTCGAGATGGTCTTCCCGCCCAACTCCCACCTGGTGCGACAGCGGCCAAAGCAGGGACCGGTGCTGGACGGGGCCGAGGCCGAGCTCCTCGACGAGCTCCGCCACGTGCGGCGGCGCATCGCCAAGGCCGCCGACGTGCCGCCCTACGTGGTGGCCAGCAACCGCACCCTCGAGGAGGTGGCCCGCACCCGGCCCATGAACCGCAAGGCCTTGCTGGCGGTCCACGGCATGGGTCCCCAGCGGTACAAGCGCTACGGCGCCGAGCTCCTGCGCACCGTGCGGGAGTGGACAGGCGCCTGAGCGGGCGCCCGAGCCCAGCATCGTCCTGGCTACTCGGACGGCGAGGCCTGGCCCGAGGCGTCGTCCCCCCAGCAGGCCACGTCACCCGTGCTCTCCAGGGCGCAGCAGTGGGCCTTGCCGCAGGCGATGCTCACGAAGTCGTAGCCCTCCGGCTTGCCCGAGGCCTGCTCGACATCGTCGGCGCCGAAGCAGAAGACCGAGCCTGCCGTGAGCACCCCGCAGGTGAGGTGGTCGCCGCCTGCCAGGAAGGAGTACTTCGACCCCTCGGTCTGCTCCGTCTCTCCGTACTCGTCCTCGCCGAAGCACCAGGCGTCGCCTTCGCTGTCGAGGAGGCAGCTGTGCTCCCAGCCGAGCGCCACCTGCACCGCCTCGCGCTCGGGCGCGTTGGACTGCCCCGCAGAGTTCTTGCCCCAGCAAGACACGTAGCCATCGTCACGGACACCGCAGGTGTGGAAGCGGCCGGCGCTCAACGAGGTGTAGCTGCCCAGCGAGGCTGAGCTCTCCCCGAAGGTGTCGTCCCCCCAGCAGTCGATGCTGGCGTCGTCGGCGCGAATCGCACAGGTGTGGACCTCACCAGCCGCGACGGCCGTGTAGCTGTCGCTCGACGTGGGCAGCTGCCCGAAGGCGTCGTCGCCCCAGCAGGCCAGGGCCCCGCTGCTGTCGAGGGCGCAGCTGTGGTTGCCGCCAGCGGAGAGGGCCACCCAGTCGCTGCCCTCGACGTCGCCCTGGCCGTAGGTGTCGTCGCCCCAGCAGTCCACGGCCCCGTCGTCGTACACCGCACAGGTGTGGGCCACCCCGGCTGCGAGCTCGACGATCACCGGATCGGCGTCGGTGTCGGCGTCGGTGTCGCTGTC
>JAERSX010000553.1 GCA_016845285.1 Deltaproteobacteria bacterium
CCCCGGTACTCATCTTCGATGAGGTAGTCCTTGTAGTTCACCGTGTGCGGCGGGCACTCGATCTGGATGTAGCCACCGGCCCGGAAGGGCACGCTCTCTCCTTCTGGGAGCGCGATGACGAGCTCCTTGATGAAGGTGGCCACGTTGTGGTTGCTGCGGGTGGTGCAGTTCCACTTGCGCACACTGAAGATCTCGGGCTCGACCTCGATCTCCATGTCCTGCTTGAGCTTGACCTGGCAGCTCAGCCTACAGCCGTTGCGGGCCTCGCCACGGCTGATCCAGCCCTTCTCCGTGGGCAGCATGGCGCCGCCACCGGAGTGCACGTCCACCTTGCAGACGCCACAGCTGCCCATGCCGCCACAGGCGGAGGGGATGAAGATCTTGCGATCGGCCAGGGCGTTCAGCAGCGTGCCGCCGGCCTGGGTGACGATGGGGTTCTCGTTGTCCCCGTTGATGATGATCTTGATGTCTGCTGCCGGGACCAGCTTGGCCTTGGCCGCCATCAACACCACCACGAGGGTGAGGATGATGAGCGTGAACATCACGACGCCGAGTGCGACGACCATGTCGGACTCCTAGAGCTGGATGCCGGCGAAGGCCATGAAGCCGATCGCCATGAGGCCGGTGAGTACGAAGGTGATGCCGAGGCCACGCAGCCCAGGGGGCACGTTGCTGTAGCGCATCTTCTCGCGCAGGGCGGCGAGGGCGACGACGGCCAGCAGCCAGCCGATGCCGTTGCCGATGCCGTAGACCGAGGCCTCGACGAAGGTGTAGTCGCGCTCGACCATGAAGAGCGAGGCGCCGAGGATGGCGCAGTTCACGGCGATGAGCGGCAGGAAGACGCCGAGCGCGTTGTAGAGCACCGGTGCATAGCGATCGAGGCCCATCTCGACGATCTGCACCATGGCCGCGATGGTGCCGATGAAGCTCAAGAACGTCAGGAAGCTCAGGTCGACGGTGGCGAAGTCGGCGCTCAGCCAGGACAGCGCCCCCTCCGCCAGCAGGTACTTGTAGATGAGCTGGTTGAGCGGACAGGTGATGCCCAGCACGAAGATGACGGCGCCACCGAGACCGATGGCGGTCTCGACCTTCTTGGAGACAGCCAGGAAGCTGCACATGCCCAGGAAGAAGGCGAGGGCCATGTTCTCGACGAACATCGCCTTCACGGCGAGAGACAGGTAATGCTCGATCATCAGTAGGCCTCCTGCTGGTCGGGCTTCCAGGCGCGAAGGCCCCAGATGAAGAAGCCGATGAGGAAGAAGGCGCCCGGCGCCAGGACCATGAGCCCGTTGGGCGTGTACCAGCCACCCTCGGTTGCCAGCTCGAAGAGCTGGATGCCGAGGAGGCTTCCGCTGCCGAAGAGCTCACGGAAGAAGGCGACGAAGACGAGGATGAGCGAGTAGCCCAACGAGTTGCCCAGGCCGTCCCAGAAGCTCAACACCGGGCCGTTCTGCATGGCGTAGGCCTCGGCACGGCCCATGACGATGCAGTTGGTGATGATGAGGCCGACGAAGACACTGAGCTGCTTGCTCACGTCGAAGAGGAAGGCCTTCAGCACCTGGTCGGTCACGATGACCAGCGAGGCGATGATGGTGAGCTGGACGACGATCCGGATGCTCGACGGAATGTAGTTCCGGATGAGCGAGACCGAGACGTTGCTGCCGATGAGCACCGCGGTGAGCGCGGCACTCATGACCAGGGCCGTCTCCATCTTGGTGGTGACGGCCAAGGCCGAGCAGATGCCCAGGACCTGGAGCGCGATGGGGTTGTTGTTGAACAGCGGATCGATCAGCGCTTCACGCTGCTGCTTGTTCAACACTCCCGAGCGGGGAGCACTCATCCGGCACCTCCGGACTTGAAGTTCTGCAGGTAGGGGCCGAAGCCGTCCTCACCGAGCCAGAAGTGGGCGGTGTGGGTGACGCCGTTGCCGGTGATGGTGGCGCCCGAGAGTCCGTCGACCTCGTGAGGGGCCTTCTTGATGTCTCCGGCCGTGCCCTTGATGACCTTGATGGCCACGTTGCCCTTGTCGTCGAAGGCCTTGCGACCGGGCCAGCGGCTCTTCCACTTGGGGTTGTCCACCTCGCCGCCCAGACCGGGGGTCTCGGCGTGCTCGTAGAAGGTGATGCCCTTGATGGTGGTGGTGTCGGTCTCCAGGGCGAGGAAGCCGTAGAGGGTGGACCAGAGCCCCGGCCCGTGGATGGGCAGGATGACCTGCTCGACGGAACCGGCCTCGTCGACCACGTGGTAGACGATGGTGTGGTTGGCCACGCGCTTGACCTTGCATGCGTTGGCCTCGACCTCGTGGCTCAGCGCCGGGTCCTTGGCCGCCTTGCGCATGTCGTGGGTGGCGGCATCGACGGCATCGGAGTGCTTGTCGGTGTCCATGTCCACGGCGCGTGCCTTGATGCGCGTGTCGAAGAGGCCCTGGATCTCCTCGGGGGAGAGCTTCTGCCCTTCCTCCATGAGGCCGGCCACGGCGAGCACCTTCTTCTGCTTGTCGAGGAGCTTGTTCTGATCCTGCCGGTCCTTCAGTGCGACTGCGGAGCCCGACACGAAGATCGAGCAGACCACACAGACCGCGGCGGCAAACCCGATGGTGTAGGTGTTGCTAGGCTGCATAGCGGGCCTGCCTCCGCTTGATGTTCGCCTGCACCACGAAGTGATCGAGGAGCGGGGCGAACAGGTTCATGAAGAGGATCGCCAGCATCATCCCTTCTGGGTAGGCGGGATTGACGACCCGGACGAGCACCACCAGGATGCCGATACCGAGCCCGTAGGCGAGGCGGCCCTTGACCGTGAAGGCCGAGCTTACGGGGTCTGTGGCCATGAAGACCATGCCGAAGGCCCAGCCTCCGAGCACCATGTGCCACCAGAAGCTGACGGCGAACATGGGGTTGGTCTCTGAGCCGATGCCGTTCAACATCAAGGCCATCACGATGGTGCCCACCGTGACCCCGGCCATGGTCTCCCATGAGCCGACCCTCGTGACGATGAGCACGACGGCACCGATGAGACAGGCGAGCGCGGAGGTCTCTCCCATGGAGCCCGGGACCATGCCGATGAAGGCGTCCATGAAGCTCGCGGTGGCCAGCACGTCGGTCTCGGCGGCTGCGCGGGCGAGCCAGGTGGCACCCGACCAGGCGTCGCCGTTGTTGACGGCCGTCCAGACCATCTCGCCTGAGATCTCTGCTGGGTAGGCGAAGAAGAGGAAGGCACGGCCCGTGAGTGCCGGATTCAGCACGTTCATGCCGGTTCCGCCGAACATCTCCTTGCCGACCACCACGCCGAAGATGATGCCGGCCGCCACCTGCCAGAGCGGGATGGTTGGCGGCAGGATGAGTGGGAAGAGCATGCCGGTGACGAGGAAGCCCTCGTTCACCTCGTGCTTCCGCACCACGCTGAACAGCACCTCGGCGATGCCGCCGGCCACCTGGGTCACCAAGAAGATGGGTACGAAGTACAGCATCCCGTAGACGAAGCAGGCCAGCAGGTTGCCCGGGTCGTGGGCGAAGCCGAGCGCGGTGTAGATGGCGGTGTTGAAGTCGTCCCGCGCCAGGGCACCGTTCTGGATGGCCTGGTTGGCCTGGTAGCCGGTGTTCCACTGCGCCATGAGGATGGCGGGCTGAAGGGCCACGATGACCGTGATCATCAGGCGCTTCTGGTCGATGGCGTCCCGGATGTGGGCACCCGCCTTCGTCACCAGTCCCGGCGTGAAGAGGATGGTGTCGGGCGCTTCGTACAGGGCATGGAACTTCTCGAACTTGCCGCCGTGCTCGAAGTTGGGCGCGACGTTCTTGTCGAGGAAGTTGCGTAGGGCTTTCATGCGCTCAGCCCTCCGTCATGATGATGTCGAGGTTGCGGCGCAGGATCGGGCCGTAGTCCCACTTGCCGACGCAGACGACGCTGCACAGAGCAACGTCCTCCTCGTCCAACTCCAGCAGCCCGAGGGCCTCGGCGCGCTCGATGTCGTCGACGGTGATGGCGCGAAGGAGGAAGGTGGGGAGGATGTCGAGCGGGAAGACCTTCTCGTAGTGACCGACAGGCACCATGGCCCGATGGGAGCCGTTGGTGGTGGTGGTGAGGTCGAAGACCTTCTTGCCCCAGCCCAACAGACCGCCCAGGTAGGAGCCGTTGATGGTGAAGCGATCGAGCCCAGGCATCAGCCAGCCGATGAACTCGCGCTCGCGGCCCTCGGCGAGGACGCTCACCTGCCGTGCGTAGCGGCCGAGGAAGGCATGCTCGTCACCCATGGCGGTGCGGCCAGACAACACCGAGCCGCTGATGACCCGGTTGTCGCCGTCCTTGAGGCGGAAGGCGAGGAGCTCGCTCAGCGAGGCGCCGAGGCGGGTGCGGATGACCCGGGGGTTGGCGACCTGAGGGCCGCCCACCGCGATGGTGCGGGCGACGGGCAGCTGCCCGGTGCGGATGAGGGCGCCGATGGCGGCGGCGTCGTCAGCGTGGAGGTGCCTGACCGTGCGGCCCCGGTGAACCGGTGCCAGGGTGTGGATGTGGGTGCCGACCAGGCCGCTGGGGTGGGGGCCCGAGAACTCCTCGATGCTCACACCTGGGATGCCATTGCCCAGGCTGGAGCCGGCCGAGCGGCAGAAGAAGGTCTTGCCTGCGCTCAGCTTGGCCACCGCCTGCACGCCGGCGCTGAGGTCGTCGTCGAGGCCCTCGAGGGTGATCTCCGGGGCCAC
>JAERSX010000554.1 GCA_016845285.1 Deltaproteobacteria bacterium
CCGGGGTCCCACTCGAAGTCGGCGATGGCCAGGTTGGCCTTGCCCTGACGGTAGTGGTGGTTGTGGTGGAGCGCCTCGCCCCAGCCGATGATGTCGACGGGGAACAGGTTGGTGGCCGTGTCACCGGAGTCCATGACCCGGTAGCCCATGGTGTGGCAGAGCCCGTTGACCACGATGACCGTGCTGAACCAGACCGAGCCGATGACGCCCGGGAGGATGAGCACCGCGGCGGCGACCGGCATGAAGATGCTGAGGACAGCCACGATGAGGGGCAGCCGGAAGACCACCAGGCCCCACAGCTTCTTGCCCTCGAGCCAGCGGACGAAGTGCTCGAAGCGATCGTCGGGGAGCTTGTACTCGTACTTCGAGTACTTCTCGGGGTTGTGCAGGCACTCCTGGTAGGCCGCGAAGGTCTGGGCCGTGATGTTGCGGAGCGAGCCCCCTTCCTTGGTCGGGCTGTGGGGGTCGTCGTCGCTGTCGGCCGCGGCGTGGTGCCAGCGGTGGAGGATCGACCAGGCCCGCCCGCCGGTGCCGCACCAGAACCAGTTCCAGACCCGCATGGGGTGCTCGACGATGGGGTGGTACTCGAACTGGCGGTGGGAGTAGCTGCGGTGGAAGAGCGTCGACAGGGTGAAGACGTTGAGCTGCCGCAGCACCACGAGGAAGACGGCCAGCTGCCAGATCGGCATGTCCTGCCCGGTGCCGAGCTCCCAGGCGTACAGCAGCCCACAGCTGACGGCGATGGGGAACCAGGTGACGACCAGGTACATGAACAGCGCCAGCGGCAGCCGCAGCGTCTCGATCTTCTCGAGCCGCTGCACACGCCCAGCCGGCTTCGCTTGCTTGACCATCGCCTGCCTCCTCTCTTCGTCGAGCGACGCCGCCAGAGTCGGCCGCGTCGCCTCGTCATCCGAGACCGACCCCCTATAACGGCCAGGCCAGCAGACCCGGCGTCCACCCCTCGAGTCGGCGGTACGCCCGGCGCCTCGTGGCCGCTTTGACCTCCTGGGACCCAGGGTGATGTAGTTCCACATGCACCTCCGGCTGGTCCCGACCCTTGGCGCGCGCAGGACCTCGTCGCGGATCCACTCGTGAACCCGCGGCTGGTCACCGCTGTCGTCGGCGCTGGGCCCGCGGGCCTGCTGTTCTGCATCGGCGCGCGGATCCTCCACGAACGCGCCGGTCGCCCCCCCTCCGATGCCCCGATCTACCTCTTCGACAAGCGGGACCGGTACAGCCGCACACACCCCCTCAGGATGGACCGAGCGCCGTACCGTGCCCTGCAGCGACAGCTGGACGACCCGAGGTTCGATGCGGTGATGGACTTCCTCGAGGGCGAGGGCTTCCGGCCTGTGGTCAACGACATCGAGGCTCGGCTCTCCACCCTGACCGCCGAGCTGGGCATCACCAAGGAGCGGGTGTGCATGGGCCCCGAGGACACCACCCTGCCCGACCTGAGGGCTCTGCTCGAACAGAGCGGGCGCCTCGAGCCCGGCGAGCTCCTCTTCATCGTCGGCGCCGACTCGGTGCACAGCGCGACCCGAGACCTGCTGACGGCCCCCGATCCCAGCGCCCATCGCTCCCACCAGCAGCTGGTGCGCCTCCGGATCGAGGGGCCCGGGCTGCCCTCCCGGATCAACCTGGTCGACCAGATCCGCCTCTCGAAGCTCCTGGACTCGCTCCTGGACTACCGCCTCAAGCGGGAGGGATGGGCCGAGGTCGACCTGTTCCTCGACCCGGCCGAGCACGAGCAGCTGACGCATCTCGGGGCCAGTCCGTCGACCCCCGTTCCCCTGGACCCGGCCACCCTCGCCTCACTCGGTGCCCCGTTGTTTCGCCGGATCGCCAGCCACCTCGCCCATGGCTTCGGCGCCGGTCCTTGTTCGTTGTCGATCACCTCGACCTTTCGTCTGGAGCACCGTGTGTCGAGCGCCGTGGTCTTTCGGCGACCGGAGCTGAGCGCCGTCGCCGCACTCGTGGGGGACGCGGCGGTGTCCCTGCCCTTCTTTCGGGGCATGGCCTGTCTGGCCAGCTGCGTGGCTCGCCTCACCAGGGTCCACGCCGACATGGTGGGGGCAGCGCCCGAGGACCGAGCGGAGGTCGCCGATCGCTATCAGCACGAGCTGACCGAGATCGTTCGGACCGAGCTCTCCACCGTCGCCGCCCGAGCGAGGCTGATCGGGGTGGTCCGAGAGGTGGCTCGGATCAGCGCCCTGCTCCCCTTCCCGATCCAGTCCTGGTTCCTCAGCGTCCCAGACCGAGACCTGGCCCGGGGTGCGACCGCCGGCTTCGCCCTCAACCTCGCCATCGCACTGCCCAGCGCCCTCATCGCCCTCTCGGCGCCTCTGCTCGACGCCCATGTGTGGGCACCGCTGGGCCGGCTCTGGCTGCTCTCAGTGCCGCTCCAGGCCCTCGGTGGCATGGCCTACTACGCCGTTCGCCTGTCCGAGCCTGGCCCCGACAAGTGGGTCAAGGCCGTGTGGCGGTGGCAGATCCTCGCACTCCTGGTCCTCGGACCCGCCATCACCCTGCTGAACTCGTGGTCGCTGAGCCGGGTGGCCCAGGCCCACTCGCTGGTGTCGTGGTTCGTCCTGGGGCTGGTCTTCGCGAGCGGGCTGTACCTCTTCGAGTGGCTCCAGAACCGGCGCTGGACCAGCGCAGACCTGGACGACGAGTAGCGCCCGACCCGAAGACCAGGCGGCGCCACACAGCCCTTGACCCGCCCCTGCTCCTGGGCTTTACTCGACTAAGTTCGAGACTCGAACAAAGAGGTGTCGGGCGTGATCTGTCACCCAGGAGTGCCCATGCGTCGTTCCATCGGCTTCATCGTCTTGATGGGCTGCAGTGACTACCAGGTCACCGCAGAGGAGACCGGCACCCTGCAGGTGAGCCCGAGCTCGGTGGTCCTGGAGGGGGCCTGCTCCTACGAAGAGCGCACCGTGACGCTGCAGTCCATTGGCGAGCACGCCGTCACCGTCGAGTCCCTGGACATCGACGGAGACGGATGGGTCGTCCTCAGCGCGCCGACGCTGCCCGTGTCCATCGAGCCGGGCAACGCCGCCGAGGTGATCGTCCTCGGCAACCAAGGCGACGCGACCCTCGTCGTCACCTCGGACGATCCCGAGGGCGGTGTGAAGAGCGTCTCCCTGCTCGGCACCGCCAACGACCCGCCCACCATCGTGTGGACGTCTCCCACAGACGACGACGTGGTCGAGCCGGGTGCGGCGCTCGTCGTGGCGATCGAAGACACGCAAGACGCCGCAGAGGACCTCGTCGTGGCGTGGTCGAGCAATCTCGATGGCGCCCTGTCCATTGCCTACGGCGATGCCGAGGGACAGGCCACCACCACCTGGGACGACGCGACAGGCGGAGAGCACACCCTCGTCGCGACGGTGACGGACACATGCGGTGCATCGGCATCCGCAGAGATCGAGGTGTGCCGACAGGCCGGCTATCTCTCAGACAACCTCGACCTGTCCACCTGGGCCATGGGCGGCCACGCGACCTACGACTCCGACAACGGCTGGGTCGAGCTGACGAATGTCTCAGACACCTTCCAGGCCGGAAGCGCCTTCCAGACCACCAGCACCACAGGCGACCAGGTCAAGCTCGCCTTCTCCTTCTACGTCAGCGGCGGAACAGGTGCGGACGGCTTTGCGATCACGGCCCTCGATACCGATCGGGCGACGTCGTACATGGCGCAATCGGGAGGATGCCTGGGCTACGGAGGGGGCGGCGTGTGTGGCGATCACGACCCCCTCTACGGCTGGAATGTGGAGGTCGACACCTACTTCAGCGCAGACCTCGACCCAACAGAAGAGGATCACCTGAGCTTCCACTTCGACGGCGATGTGGCAGGCTACGAAGCCTTCGCGGAGCTGCCCGACATGGAGGACGACAGCTGGCACGAGATGGTCATCGAGGTGGTCGCACCGCGCGTCACCATCTCCATCGACGACGTGACCTACATCGACGAAGACATCGATGGATACTTTTCATTCCCCGCAGAGGTTGGCTTCACCGCAGCCACCGGTGGGGAGACCAACTACCACCTGATCGACTCCCTCTCGGTCATCGAGGACATCTGCGACCAGCCTGAGTAGGTCACGACAGATCCCGGCGGAGGAAGCCCCCAGCCTCCTGCACCAGGGTGACGAAGCCGTGGCTGTTGCCGCCGATCCCCTCGCGCAGCTGCTCCAGCCTGGTCCGGAGTGCGTCTCGAGAGATGACGGTCAGAAAGGGGCTGTCGTCGTCCGGCCCCTGCAACATCCGAGAGAACACGCCCTCACGGCAACAGAAGCCGGTGCTCAAGCCATCGCGATCAGTCGACAACCAGCTGCACATTCCCGCCTCGAGCGCGGCCATGACCAGATCGACGGGGTCCTCGCCGAGCTCTGTCGTCTCACACCTCGAGGTCGTCAATGGTCCGCGGGGGGCTCTCCCCCGCACCGACCCACCTTCGCCCACCCAACGTGGCGTTACAAGCCTCCCGCCCGAGGAGGCCCACCATGTCCATGTCCATCTACGTGGGGAACCTCCCCTTCAGCGCCACGGCCGAGGAAGTGGAGGCGCTGTTCGCCGAGCACGGTGAGGTGGAGCGAGTGATGCTCGCCACGGACCGCAAGACCGGCCGTCCGCGGGGGCACGCCTTCGTGGAGATGAAGGACGAGGTCGCCGCACACAACACCATCGCCGCACTGGACGGCGAGGAGTTCGGGGGGCGCCGCCTCCGAGCCAGCCTCAAGCTGCCGCGGGGAAAGCGCCCCACGCCCGGTCGCTGAAGGCCACCCTCAGCCCGCCTGCGCAGCGCTCCCCGGCCAGCCGCCGCTGGCCCACAGCGATTGGCTACCATCGGGCCTTGGCTCCTCTCTGCACCACCCGTCGCGCCCCCGTCCTGGGCGCCCTGCTGTGGCTCGCCTCTCCGGCAGCCTCCGCCGCCGACTACTACGTCTCCACCGACGGCGACGACGGCGACGACGGGACCGAGACCGAGCCCTGGCGCAGCATCCAGCACGCCGCCGAGACCCTGGGCCCCGGCGACACGGTCTACATCCGCGAGGGCCGCTACAACGAGCAGGTCTTCCCCCAGGCCTCCGGCACAGCCGAGGCGCCCATCACCTACGCCGCGTACCCCGGAGAGAGCCCCGTCATCGACGGCGAGGGCATCGAGGCGGGCGACGCACACGACTGGGGCGGCCTCATCTACCTCTACGAGGACGCCCACCTCCGCTTCGAGGGCCTGACCCTCGAGAGCTCCAGCGCGGCGGGGTTCTTCCTGGACCGCTCCGAGCACATCGCCATGGTGGGCAACACCACCTACGGCACCCACAGCTCGGGCATCGGGGTCTGGTACTCCAGCGGCATCACCATCGCCGACAACGAGGTTGCGCTGGCCTGTGACGGCGGCTTCAGCGAGTTCATCACCGTGGCCGGCACCACCGACTTCGAGGTCTCCGGCAACCACCTGCACACATCGGGCGACACCAGCCTGGGCGGCGAGGGGATCGACATCAAGGACGGCAGCCGGCGCGGCGAGGTGACCGACAACCTCGTGGTGGGCCTCGACCGCGTTCCTCTCTACATCGACGCCTACGAAGCCGGCCTGGAAGACATCGTCGTCCGGGGGAACGTGCTCATGGAGAACTCCCAGGGAATCGCCATCTCGTCGGAGGAGGGCGGCACCCTCTCGGGGCTCGTCATCTCCCACAACCTCATCGTGGACAACGCCGCCTCGGGCATCGCGCTCACGAACTGGCACGCAGACGGGCCGAGGGAAGACATCGAGATCTTGCACAACACGGTGGTCAACAACGGCCACGACTTCGAGTGGGAGGCCGGCGGCATCGTCATCGAGAGCGACAACATCTCCGGCGTGGTGGTGCGCAACAACCTGGTCTCGGCCAACGCCGACTACCAGATCTCCGTGATGAGCTCCGAGGGAGTCACCGTGGACCACAACCTCGTCGACGGCTTCCGAGATCACGAAGACGAGGTGCTGGGAGACGAGGTCGTGCAGGCCGACCCCGCCTTCTCAGATCCAGACGCCGGGGACTACGGCCTCGCCGCTGGGTCGCCAGCCATCGACGCCGGACACCCCGACGACGCCTACCTCGATCCCGACGGCACCCGTGCCGACCTGGGCGCCTTCCCCTTCACCGCGACCGACGAAGACGACACCGGCGCCTCCCCCGACGACACGGCACGCGGTTGTGCCTGCACAGCGGCGGCGTCCACCCCACCGCTGTGGTGGGTCTGGATCTTCGCTTGGCTCGTCGCCGCACGCTCCAGGCGCTGAGCGGGGCCCGGCCCGCCGACCACACAGAGCACCCCAGGGAGACGCTGTTGGGAACCTCTGTTCAGGGGCCGCCCCGAAGTCGTCGACGATAATCAAACTACACCCAACGCTATCGGCGAGCCGTTATCCACTGTTATCGACGGAAATAGGCCAAACAGACTCGGCCCATTATCTTCCAGATGTGCCGAGGGGAGACCACCTTCTCTCCCCCGGCCAACACAACGATGAACACCGGTTCCGAGTCACTCGCCTCGGAGCCCTGGGAGACCACCGTGCGCAACTCGACCCTCATTACCCTCCTCCTGACCACCACCCTCAGCTACGGCTGCGACATCCTCGACAAGCTCGACCCCAACGGAGGCGGCGACCAGGCCGACACCGGCGAGGGTGCAGACATCACCCTCGACGACCTGCCCGCTCAGCTGAAAGACCTCATCAGCAGCGACCTGCTCGAAGAGATGGCGTCTCAGGGGCCCGACGCGATGATCGACGTGATCATCGAGCTGGACAGCGCCGTCCCCGACCATGGGGGCGAAGACCCCAACCACATCGAGATGGTCAACCACCCCGTCGACGGAACGCTCTACGTGATCAACGACCTGCTCGGCGACGACGCCGACCTCGAGGCGCACATGGACGATCACTACGACGACGTCCAGGCCTACCTCGACGCGCTGCACGACCTCCGCGCAGACACGATCATCGACTTCCTGGAGCACAACGACTGGGACGCCAGCCATGACGCACACGGTCCCGCCATGGACAGCCTGCACCACGACGTGCGGCACACCATCGCCAACCGTGACATCCCGGCCTTCGTGCTCCACAACATCGACCACCTCTTCGGCCTGCACCTCGAAGGTGAGTCACACGTTGCCGGCTTCGACGCCGCTGAATGGGAAGCAACCCTCGAAGAAGCCATGTCCGCCACCTCTCTGGATGGAGCGACCGCCGCCTACGGTGGCAAGGGCATCTCCATGTACATCCACGAGTTCAACTGCCCGACCGACGCCATCATGGGCGGGGGAGACGGCTCCTACACCGGCGGAGACGAGCCCCGGCAAGACGAGCCCGCGGACGGCAGCGCCCTTCACGGGGATCTCGTCGGCCACATGGTCGCGAACGCAGCCCCCGATGCAGACTTCTACTGCAGCGTCGAGGCCGGTCGCGGCGAGTACGCGCCAGCCACCTGGCTCGAAGACATGCACATCGGCACCGTCTCCAGCGGGAGGATCAAGCAAGCCGGCGTCACGGTCTACGGCGGCGAATACTCGCGAGATGCCATGACCTACGACAACAATGCGTATGACTATGGCGTGGCCTACTTCACGGCCTCTGGCAACGACGGGAGCGGCAGCCTCGCGTACATCTCGACTGGCTCCAACGCCATCTCGGTCGGCTCATGGGACGGAAGCAGCGATGAGGTCGCCTCGTACAGCAGCTCTGACGTCGCGCAGAATGGTCTCCAGAAGCCTGAAGTCGTCATGCACCACGTCGTGAGCACCAAGGGTATTTGGGGCACGAGCCTGGCCACCCCCCTTGCCGCTGGCTTGGCCGCCAACGTCATGGAAGACCACGAGATCTTCCGCAAGCACCCCGCCCTGCTCAAGGCCCACCTGATGTCCAGCGCACACAAGGTCAACGGCAACGACTTCGACGACGAAGCGGGCGCCGGGTACCTGGACTGGCAGACCGCAAGCTGGGACTTCGCCTACCTGATGGCGGCATACGAGCCCTACTTCGAGCTCGATGCACAAGGGCGAGAGGTCTGGTCCAAGTCGTCTGAGCTCGAGGCCAACACCACCTACCGGATCGGACTGGCCTGGCTGGCCGATGGTGACTGGATGGCACAGAACAACGAGCTCAACATGGACATCGACCTCGAGGTCTGCAGCCCCTCGGGAGCCTGCTGGGAGTCCAACGACCGCGACAACGCCTGGGAGATGTTGGAGTTCGAGACGCCGGAAGCGGGTGAGTACACCTACACCATGATCATGGAGCGTCGAGAGACCACCGCCAAGCGCGACGCCGTGAAGCTCGGCCTCGCCGTCAACATCGTCACGGACTGAGCTGTCACGACAGAAGACCTGTCTCTTCGTGGCCACCCTGTTCGCAGGGTGGCCACTCTGCGTCTCGACTCACCCAAGCCGAAGCCCACACCGCCCGGCGTCATGGCCGGGCCACCGCGCCCTCATTCCCTGTCCGGGTCGGCGCCAGACAGCTCGAGCTGTCCCAGGTAGCTGTGGCGAGCCAGGCCGTTGGCGTCGTAGCCACTGAAGAGGAACAGCCAACGGTCGGCATCGTAGGCGGCCGGAGCGTGCCAGTGCTCCAGGGGGGTGGCCCCGAAGAACGTGGTGTCGTCGGTGTCTGGGAGACCCTCGATGGCGACATCGGTCCAGGCCCAGCTCTCCCCCTCGTCGGTGCTGGCCCCCAGCGTGAAGCGCTCCCCACCGCCCGCGCTCGCCAGCAGGTAGAGCGTGCCGTCGGAGGCCACCCGGAGCTTGGCGTAGGGCTCCAAGCAACCGACGGACAGCGCAACGGGATCTGAGTCCACCCCGTCGTCGAAGCGCAGCAGCTCCGTACATTCGCCGCTGTCTTGGAGACGGTATCCGAGCAGATACAGGGTGCCGTCCACACCGTAGGCCACCGCCGATGGGTACGCCCCCACGCTGCCGGCCGACACCGCCGAGTCGGGCTCCCACGTCGCAGCCATCGACAATCCAGCCAGATCTCCGGCGTATAGAGCTGACGCCGGGTAGCCGGCGTTGGTGCCCCCCTCGGGGTCGAAGACACCGGCGAACAGCGCCAGCGAGTCGGAGCCGAGCTCGGGATGCGACCCGTGGATGGGGTAGAGCAGGTAGTGATCGACCCAGGACAGGGTGGCGAGGGTTCCGTGGTCGGCACCGCTCGCCCAGTACTGCACGTACCGGGTCCAGCTGGTGTCGTTGACCGACCACCAGGTGACGCCATCGCTGGTGGTCCCCAGACCGAGGTAGCCGTTGGTGTTCGCGGTGAACTCGTCGTAGTTCCAGTAGCTCGTGAAGTCGAAGCCACCGTCGCTATCGGTGACCCCGAACACCAGATGGTAGAAGCGGTTCGTGTTGGCGCCAGAGCCCGCCCCACCATGGAAACACGTCGTCCAGTTCCCGGAGTCCTGCAGACACGCGAACACCATGTGCAGAGAGCCGTTCGCATCCATCACGATGGAGGGCGGCTGGTGGGCATAGCTCACGACGGCCTGGCTCTCCCACGCTCCTCCGTCCACCTGCCGCCTCAGGATGGTCGCCGCCCGCTCGCCCACGGAGTCCGCCGCCTCGGCGTGCACGGCGTACAGGAACCGCCCATCCGCCGCCAGCTTGGGAAGGTGCGCGTTCCAGGTGGGTGGGGTGGACCGACCTTCTACCGAGGAGTGAATCAGCTCCGCTTCCACCATCAGGCCGGCCAGTGGATCCGTGTCGGTGTCGGTGTCGGTGTCCGTGTCGGTGTCGGCGTCCGTGTCGGTGTCGGCGTCCGTGTCGGTGTCGGTGTCGGTGTCCGTGTCCGTGTCGGTGTCTGCCTCAACCGAGGTGTCCCGCTCGACGTGTTTCGAGCCCGAACACGCGGTGAGGAGGCACGACCACACCGCTGGCCGAACAGACCCGAGCACGCACGCCTCCTACCGCCAATTCTACCGCAACTCCTGAGCATCCACTGACCGCCTGCGATCTGCCACTCCGAGCATGGTCTCGGCCTCACCGAGCGAAGCCCGCGAGCGGCCACACGATGCCCTCCAGAAATGGACGGTGGAACAGGATGCCCATGGGCAAGGCGAGCCACGAGAGGGTCCACCCTCTCGACCACACCGGTCGCTCCCGCAGCCAGTCGTCCAGCCCCGTGGCGCGCTCGACGGTCACCAGACCACCGTGGATGACGAAATACAGCATGGGGAGACCATAGCCACGACCGACCGGCACGCTGATGGCGCATTCATGCAGCAGGCCCGAGCACAGAAACCCCAACAACGCCGCGTTTCGCCGCCCCAGCACTGGCAGCAGAGGCCGGTACACCGCCCGCTGGATCATCTCGGTGAACGGCAGGTTCCAGCGACGGCCCCAGAACTCGCCCAGGGTCTTCGACGCGAGCGGCGCAGGAAAGAGCGTGTAGACCGGAAACCCGACCCACCGCCAGAGCGCACACAACAGGTTGAAGATCCCGAAGTGAAGCACCAGGCTCAAC
>JAERSX010000555.1 GCA_016845285.1 Deltaproteobacteria bacterium
GGGATGTGCAGAGACGGTCATCAGAGGCTCATGTAGGCGATGGAGTCGGGCAGGCTCTGCAGGGTGCGCTCGGCGAGCACGGACTTGACGTCGTAGAAGACGCCCGAGCCCTGTAGCGGTGCCAGGAGGCGGTCGAGTCCCTTCACCCGGTACCAGTCATGGGGCACGGCGAGGACCACGGCGTCGCTGTCGGAGAGGGTCTCGAAGTCCAGGAGCTCGATTCCGTAGACACGGTGCACCTCGGGTGCGTTCGCGAGGGGATCGTGGAGCTGGACCTCCACGCCGTAGGCCTGGAGCTCGGCCACGAGGTCGGGGACCTTGCTGTTGCGGACGTCGGAGACATCGGGCTTGAAGGTGACGCCCAGCACGGCCACCTTGGCGCCCAGGCCTCCCCGCCCACGGGCGGCCATGGCCTGGATGACGCGGCGAGCGATCCAGGCGCCCATGCCGTCGTTGAGGCGGCGACCCGCGAGGATGACCTCGGGGTGGTGGCCGAACTGCTCGGCACGCGAGGTGAGGTAGTAGGGGTCCACGCCGATGCAGTGGCCGCCCACGAGGCCGGGCGTGAAGGGCAGGAAGTTCCACTTGGTCTGGGCGGCGGCGAGCACATCTCGGGTGGGGATGCCCATGAGGTGGAAGATCATCGCGAACTCGTTCATGAGCGCGATGTTGAGATCGCGCTGGGTGTTCTCGATGACCTTGGCGGCCTCGGCCACCTCGATGCTGGATGCCCGGTGGAGCCCCGCCGGCACGATGGCCTCGTATGCGGCGGCCACCCGCTCCAGCGTGTCTGCATCTTCGCCCGCCACCACCTTGGTGACCCGCTGCAGCGTGTGCTCGGTATCACCGGGGTTGATGCGTTCGGGCGAATAGCCCAACTTGAAGTCGTCCCGAGACAGGCCGCTCACCTCGGTGATCACGGGGCCCACGACCTCTTGGGTGGCGCCGGGGAAGACCGTCGACTCGACGATCACCACCGCACCGGGCTCGATGACACCGCCGACGAGGCGGGCCGCGCTGCGCAGCGCCGAGAGGTCGGGCCGCCGCTGGTCGTCGATGGGGGTGGGCACCGCGATGATGAACATCGTGCAGCCACGGAGACCGGCGGGGTCGGCGGTGAGCTGACAGCCCGGGTGGGTCAGCCCGAGGCGGGCCAGCTCGCCGGTGGAGTCGCGGCCGGCCTCGAGGGCGGCGATGCGGTCGGGATCGATGTCGAAGCCCACGGTGGTGGGATCGAGGGCGGCAAAGGCCAAGGCGACGGGCAGCCCGACGTAGCCCAGGCCGATGACGGCGACGTGTTCGGAGTGTGGCAAGGGGGCCTCGGCGGTGGCGGTGTGTCTAACCGGGCTGGCGCGGTGGGGCGCTCGGGGTGAGCCCCGGCCGTTCGGATAGGATCTGGCCATGTGGATGATGCTCACCGCAGCCGCCCTCGCGACCACGCCCCGCTGGGCCTACGAGTCCGCCTACGACAACGTGTCCGACGGAGACTGGTACCAGGACTACGACAACGAGTCGGCAGACCTGGCCTGGGGGCAGTCCTACGTGATGATGAGCCTGGCCACCATGTTCGAGGCCACCTCCGATCCCATCTACCTGGACCGACTCGGCGAGCACATCGAGGGGGTGCTGGCGCAGCGTGACGATGCCCGGGGGGTGTCCGACTACCGGGGGGTCAGCGGAGCCTGCTGGCGGGACGTCTACTACTCGCCGGAGCCCTACTGTTACGTCGTTCACTCCGGCATGATCGCCCTTCCCATCGCGGAGTTCGCGGCCCTCGTGCGGGAGCACGACCTCGGGCAGCACCCAGCCGTCGACGGAGAGTCCTTCGGCGACAAGGCCGAGCGCTACGCCACGGCGGCTGCAGAGACGGTGGCCTTCCACGACGACCAGTGGCGAGACGACGGAACCTATGTGTTCCGAGAGGACGCGGACTTCACCGGGTACCCCGGTGTGGACGTGCCCTACAACCAGGCCAACGCCATGGGCCGGGTGCTGCTCGCCCTGTACCGAGCGACCGACGACACGGCGTACCTCGACAAGGCGACCGGGCTGGCGGAGGCCTTCCAGGCGGGCATCGGTTCGGGCCCAAGTGGTGAATATCTATGGAATTATTGGGGTGGAAGCTACGAGTCTCCGGGTGAAGACATCAGCCATGCCTTCATCAACGTGGCCTTTGCCGCGGAGGCAGCCAGGCTGGGAGTGGTGTTCGACGAGACGGACATGTGGGCGTTCTCGGAGACATTCGTCTCGAACGTCTACGTCGACGATCAGACCGTGTCTACCTATGTGGGGGGTGGCTCTACAAACTACGGGAGCTACCCCTGGATCGTGGCCCTGTGGCTCGATCTGGCTCCCTGGCGAACCACCGTGTATGCGGCTGCCCGCAACAAGTACGAGGCCGACATCGATCCCGAGGCCCTGGGGTCGGGCTGGCAGCTCCTGGGCTGGGCGCAGCTCGCCGAGCAACAGCCACCGCTGTGTGCACACTTCTTCTACAGCGTAGACTGGGAGGACCAGGGCGACTGGCAGCAGGCGACCGCCTACAGCGGCAACATCCTGACGGTGCCTCCGGACTACGAGCAGGGCTGCCTGGTCCCGCTCCAGGTCGACGTCTCGCGGGATGTGACCGTGGGCCAGTGGGATGGCACGGTCTACCACCCTGTGGCGCGGTGGCAGGCCACGGATGGTGAGACGGAGCGCTTCGTCGCCTACGAGCCGGCCTGGCCCTACATCTACTGGGAGAGCGGCGCGCTGTTCCAGTTCGCCGACGACTTCGTGGCCGGTGAGGGGATTCGCGTGGCGGAGCCCGAGGAGCTGACGGGGCCGACGATCACCTCGGAGCCGCCGGACTGCACGCCGGGCGAGACCCTGAGCTATGCGCCCACCGGGAGCGGGGACAGCCCGTGGTGGTGGTCGCTGCCGGATGCGCCCCCGGGGGCACGGGTGGATGCGGCGACGGGGACGCTGACCTGGCAGGCGGGCGACCCTTGTGAAGGCGACTTCCGGCTCGTCCTGGCCAACGACGTGGGCGAGGACGAGCTCAGCTGGTCGTATGAGGGGCCCAGCGACACGGGCGGTGGTGACTCCGGGGATGCGGGCAGCGAGGACTCGGGAGCTCCCGGTGACGACGGCGGAGACGACGGCGACGTGGGTGGCGGCGACGACGGTGAGGTCGGGGAGGCGCCGGCTCCAGACGGCTGCGGCTGTGCGAGCGGGCCCACGGGCACTGGGG